>CAZZZR010000005.1:0-27924 GCA_964658605.1 uncultured Caulobacter sp.
CATGGTGGTCGCCACGCTGAACCGCACGCTCAAGGCGCTGGCGCTCGCCAAGGTGGGCGCGGAGTACGTGCTGCGATGGCTGCCCCGCGGCGCCCACGACTGGCGCAAGTTCCTGAAGCCCGAGGAGCTTCGCGCCTTTCTCGCCGACGAGCCGGGCGTGCGGATGCGCGGGCCGGTGGGCGTCAGCTACCAGCCCCTGAGCGACAGCTGGCGGCTCTCCGCCGACGCGGACGTCAACTACATGATGGTGGTTGAGCGTCCGCGCTGAGGCTCAGCCCTCGGCCCGGCCCCAGGCTCCCCGGAAATAGGTCAGGCCCGCCCCTTCGCGGCCCTCGAAGCTCTCGACCTCGCCCACGATGACCAGGTGGTCGGCGATCGGCAGGCGCTCGGCGGTGCGGCAGCGCAGCACGCTCAGCGCCCCCTTCACCATCGGCAGCGGCGGGTCGCCGTCGAGGTCGGAGGGATCGAGGTGGTGGCGGCCGCGGGCGGTGTATCGGCGCGCGATCGCCTCGTCCTCGGCGCCCAGGATGTTGACGGCGAACCGCTCCGCATCGCGGAACCATACGCCCCGGTCCGAGGCGTCGCCCAGGCACCACAGGATGCGCGGCGGCGACAGCGAGACCGAGGTGAAGGAGTTGGCCACCAGCCCCACCGGACGGCCCGCGTCGTCGCGCGTCGTCACCAGCACCACGCCTGTGGCGAAGGCCGAGAGCGCGCGGCGGTAGGCGAGCGTCTCTTCGGGCTGCAAGGCGGCTCCGGCGGGTGGCGGGGGCGGGGCGAAGGGCGCCCGGGCCCGCGCCGATACGGCAAGCTGTCCCATGCCGCAACCGCTGCAACGCGCGGGCCATGGGGTCGGCCGCGCGCCGCAACGTCCCCTTAAGCCCCGGGCGTTAAGCCTAACCTCGCGGCCGATCCTGTTCGCCGCCCCGGGACGTCTCCGCGCGATGAGCTACAACGCCGACCGGCCGATCCTGATCAAGAAGGTCAAGAAGGTGGTCGCCGGCGGCCACCATGGCGGCGCGTGGAAGGTGGCCTACGCCGACTTCGTCACCGCGATGATGGCCTTCTTCCTCCTCATGTGGCTGATCAACACGACCTCGCCGGAGCAGAAGAAGGGCATCGCCGACTATTTCGCGCCCGCCAGCGTGGCGCAGACCACCTCAGGCTCCGGCGGCATCCTGGCGGGCACGGCGCTGGGCGAGGATGGGGTGAAGGGCGACGGCTCGGCCTCGATCATCCAGCAGCTCTCGCCCGACGCCCCGCCGCAGAAGGACAGCGGCAAGTCGGCCAACAGCGCCAAGAGCCCCGACCCCGCCGCCGAGGCCGCGGCCAAGCGCGAGGCCGACAGCTTCCAGAGCGCCGCTCAGAGCCTGCGCCAGGCGCTGCAGGACATGCCGGAGCTGGCCGAGCTCTCCAAGCAGGTGATGGTCGACCAGACGCCCGAGGGCCTGAGGATCCAGCTCGTCGACCAGGAGGGCCGCTCCATGTTCGAGCCGGGCTCCTCCAAACCGAACGACCGGGCGCGGCTGCTGCTGCGGGCGGTGAGCAAGGTCATCAACCAGCTGCACAACCGCATCACCGTCTCCGGCCACACCAGCGCCGTGGTCAATGGCGCCGGCCTGGTGAAGAGCGCGGACGACTGGGCTCTTTCGGCCGCCCGCGCCAACGCCTCGCGCGCCGTGCTGCAGGAGGCCGGCGTGGATCCCGACCGGGTCTACCAGGTCTCGGGCAAGGCCAACTCCGACCCGCTCTATCCCGACGACCCCACGCTCGCCGGCAACCGCCGCATCGCCATCGTGCTGCTGCGCGAGGCGCCGGTGCTGCCCCCCGACGCGAAGCCCTGAACCGTGCGTCGCGACGGTCCCGCCCCGCCCCGGGTGGTGCGCGCGGCGCCGTCGCCTCTCGCCGCCAGGGCCAAGCGGCCTTATCTTGCGACTCGGCCGCTAGCGCCGCGCTCCTCGACCGGCACGGATTTGACCCACCACTTCGCGTCGCGACAGCTCCGGTTCTTCCTCACGGCTCCGACGCCGTGCCCCTACCTGCCCGGACGCGACGAGCGGAAGGTGTTCGCCCACCTGCCGATGAGCGAGGGGCCGCAGGTCAACGACGCCCTGACGCAGGTCGGATTCCGCCGCTCGCAGAACATCGCCTACCGCCCCGCCTGCGACGCCTGCGACGCCTGCGTCTCCGCCCGGCTGCCGGTGGCCGACTATCACTTCTCGCGCTCTGAGCGCCGGTCGGTGGCCCGCAACGCCGACCTGCGCCGCCACATCGTGGAGGCCGAGGCGACGCTCGAGCAGTTCGAGCTCCTGCGCCGCTACCTGACCACGCGCCACGCGTCGGGCGGCATGGCGGAGATGACCTGGCCCGACTACGTCGCCATGGTCGAGGACACGGCCGTCCGCACCCACATCATCGAATACCGCACCGACCCCAGGGACCGCGGCCCGGGCGACCTGATCGCCTGCGTGCTGGTCGACGCGCTGAAGGACGGGCTGTCGCTGGTCTACAGCTTCTACGACCCGACGCTGGCGCGCCGCAGCCTTGGAGGCTTCGTGATCCTCGACCACGTGGAGCAGGCGCGGGCGGCGGGCATCCCCTACGTCTACCTGGGCTATTGGGTGCGGGGCTCGGTGAAGATGGACTACAAGGCCCGCTTCTCGCCGCTGGAGGTGCTCAAGCCCGGAGGCTGGCGGCTGCTCGGCGCGGCGGAGCGCGACCCGGGCGCCTGAGGCTCCCACCGGAGCCGTCCCCAAAAAAGAACCGCGTCCGCCGCTCCCAACGCCGGAGAGCGAACGGGGAGCGGCGGACGCGAGGGACTTTGGACCTCCATCCAAGGTCCGCACCATGGACCGCACCCGGCGCTTGCGCCTAATCACCATGGCGTGAGCGGCGACCATCCCGCCGCACCCTGTGTCCGCACGAGCACGAATGCCAAGCTTCGAACCGCCCTCCCGCCTGCTCCTCGGCCCCGGTCCGTCGGAGGTGCCGCCGCGGGTGCTGGCCGCGCAGGCCAAGCCGACGATCGGCCACCTCGACCCCGCCTTCACGGCGCTGATGGACGAGGTGCGCGCGGGCCTGTCGCGCGCCTTCCGCGCGCCCGACCACGCCTGCCTGCCGCTCTCGGGCCCCGGCACCGCGGGGATGGAGGCGGCGATGCTGAACCTCCTTGAGCCGGGCGAGACGGCCGTCGTCGCGGTCAACGGCGTGTTCGGCCAGCGTATGGCGGAGATGGCCGAGCGGGCGGGGGCCGAAGTCGTGCGCGTCGAGCACGCCTGGGGCGAGCCCGTCGATCCCGCGCGGGTGGAGGCTGCGCTGTGGGCGCGGGGCGCCAAGCTCCTGGCCTTCGTCCATGCCGAGACCTCCACCGGGGTCATGAGCCACCCCGGCCCGCTCTGCGCGCTGGCCCGCGAGCACGGCGCGCTGAGCGTGGTGGACTGCGTGACCTCGCTCGGAGGCATCTCCGTCTCGGCCGCCGAGTGGGACGCGGACGTGCTCTATTCCGGCACGCAGAAGTGCCTGTCCGCCCCGCCGGGCCTCGCGCCTTTCGCGGTCGGTCCGAGGGCGCGGGAGGCGATCGCCGCGCGAAAGACCCGGCCCCGCACCTGGCTCTACGACATCGGCCTTCTGATGAGCTACTGGGACGGGGAGGGGGGCCGGACCTACCACCACACCGCGCCGGTGAACGCGGTCTACGGCCTGCACGAGGCTCTGGTCGCCCTATTCGAGGAGGGGCTGGAGGCCCGCTTCGCCCGCCACCGCCGCGCCCACGCCGCCCTCGTCGCTGGGCTGGAGGCGCTGGAGCTCGGCCTTCCGATCGCGCCCGAGAACCGCCTGCCGCAGCTGAACCTCGTGGCCGTGCCGGAGGGCGTGGACGAGGCGGCGGCGCGCGCGCGGATGCTGGAGCGGTTCGGGGTGGAGATCGGGGGCGGTCTGGGGCCGTTCAAAGGCCAGGCCTGGCGCATCGGCCTGCTCGGCGCCTCCGCCACGCCGCGGCACGTGCTGACGGGGCTCGCGGCCCTGGGCGACGCGCTTGCGGCGCAACAGCCTCACAGCCGGGTGCAGGACGCTCTGGACGCCGCCGAGGCCGCCTTCGCCGCGGGCTGAGGGGCGTTCACGGAAAGCTGATGAGACTCCGACCCCGTTTGCGCATTAATGGAAGATGAACGGCCCGAATGGAGGCGAGTGATGCCGCGGACCACCCTTCTCAAGCGCGTCGAGGATTTGGAGCTCTGGACCACCGTCAGCGAGACGGCCGAGCATTTCGCCGTCAAGGCGCGCGACGGACGCCTGCGCGTGGTCGACTCGCTGGCGAAGGCCGAGGCGCTGATGGCCGAAAAACTTCGCCACGCCCGGATCCTGCGCGCCCACTGAGGACGGCTGCGGTCAGCTCTCAGGCCACAGGTCGACGTCGCCGCCCTTGCGGTTGAGCATTCGCGCGGCGCGCTTGACCACCGCCAGCAGCCGCTTGGTGCGACCTTCGCCATCATATGAGAGCCGCGCCCGAGCCAGCCCTTCCAGCATGAAGCGGGCGAGGTCGCGGCTCGCCTGGAAGCGGGGCCCCGCGCCGCCCTGCACCAGATCGAACATGCTGGCGCTGACCTGAGCGCGGTCGAACGCCTCCTGCGCCGGGCCGACCACCGCGGCGAGCATCGGGTCGGTGCGCGCCGCCGCCTCCAGCTCGGAGAAGGCCACGAACGAAGGGTGGCGCAGCAGCCGCCAGTAGGTCTCGATGGCGTGATCGGTGCGGTCGGCGGTGTGGGGGGCGGTCTCAGCCGCCTCCTCGAACAGGCGCGCCTGCTCCTCCCGGATGTGGGCGACCACCGCGGCGACCAGGCTCTCGCGGTCGGGGAAGTGGTAGAGCATCGCCCCCCGCGTCAGCTTCGCCGCCTCGGCGATGACCGGGTTGGGGGAGGCATGATAGCCGCGCTCGGCGAACAGCCGCACCGCCTCGCTGAGGATGCGCGCGCGCGTCCGCCGCGACTTCGGGCTGTCTCCGGCGCGGGCGCGGGGCCGGCCGTCGTCCAGGATCTCGCTCATCAGGGCTACAGCGCCACGCTTGCTCGCACGAGGGCAGCATAGGCCAGTTGTGCGGTGCAGCAATGGCCATGGCGCGGCGGGACCCGCCCTTCCTTCCCGGCTGGGCTTTGCGTATGCGTCCGCCCCATGCGCGTCCTGATCGCTACCGACGCCTGGGAGCCGCAGGTCAACGGCGTCGTCCGCACCCTCCTGCGCACGATCGCCGAGCTGCGGGAGATGGGCCACACGGTCGAGGTCGTCAGCCCCGACCAGTTCAAGACGGTGCCGCTGCCGACCTATCCCGAGATCCGGCTGGCGATGAACGCCTACGAGCCGATGCAGGACCGCTTCAAGGCCTTCGAGCCCGAGGCGATCCACGTCGCCACCGAGGGGCCGGTGGGGCTGGCGGCGCGACGCGTGTGCCTGGAGTGGAGCCTGCCGTTCACGACCAGCTACCACACGCGCTTCCCCGAGTACGTCTCCGCCCGGCTGCCCGCCCCTTTGGCCGCCGGCTACGCCTACATGCGCTGGTTCCACAAGCCGTCGGGCCGGGTGATGGTGGCCACGCCCTCCATGCGCGACGAGCTGGAGAAGCGCGGCTTCCGCAACCTCTCGCCCTGGACGCGCGGCGTGGACACCGAGCTGTTCCACCCCCGCCGCGAGGGCGAACCCGACGTCTTCGAGAGCCTGCCGCGCCCGGTGTTCCTGAACGTGGGACGGGTGGCGGTGGAGAAGAACATCGAGGCGTTCGTGAGCCTGGACCTGCCCGGCTCCATGGTCGTGGTCGGCGACGGACCGGCGCGGGAAGAGCTGGAGGCGAAATACCCGCACGTGCGCTTCCTGGGCGCCAAGTTCGGGGCCGAGCTTGCCGCCGCCTTCGCCTGCGCCGACGTCTTCGTCTTCCCCTCGCTGACCGACACCTTCGGCCTGGTGATTTTAGAGGCGATGGGCGCGGGCACGCCGGTGGCCGCCTACCCGGCGCCGGGCCCGATCGACATCATCCCGGGCTCGGGCGCGGGCGCCTGCGACGCCGACCTGAAGACCGCCTGCCTCGCCTGCCTGCCGCTCGACCGCGGGGCCGTGCGCGCCTACGCGGAGCGGTTCAGCTGGCGTGCGTCGGCGGAGGAGTTCCTGCGCAACCTGCAGCCCTATCCGGAGCCGGAGAAGACGCGCTTCTGGCGGCGGCTGAGGCGGCTGGCGAGGCTGCGGCGGCGCAGGCCGGCGTAAGCGAGGCGGCTCAGTCGGCCAGCATGTCCTCGGCCAGCGGTTCGCCGCGGCGGAGCGGGCGGGCGGCGCGGCGGGTCAGCACCTCCGGCAGGCGCCCCGGCTCCAGGCCGAAGCCCGGACGAATGGAACGCACGTCGGCCAGGGTGAGCGCTGCGCCGGCGGGCACGTCGCGCACCACGTAGAGCGAGCGGCGCAGCTGGCGATTGGCCTGCTCGACGCCGCTGCGGCGGTAGTCGGCCTCGCCACGGGCCTCGAAGGCGGCGCGGCAGTCGGCGACGAGGCGCGCGAGCTCGTCGGGCTCCAGGCTGAAGCTGGCGTCCGGCCCGCCGTCGGCGCGCGCGAGCGTCACATGCTTCTCGACTATGGCCGCGCCGAGCGCCACGGCGGTGACGGCCGCCAGCGTGCCCGGCGTGTGGTCCGAAAGGCCCGTGACGCAGTCGAAGTCCTCGGCCAGCCGCGCGACCATGGACACGTTGGCGTCGGCGAGCGGCGCGGGATAGGCGCTGGTGCAGTGGAGCAGCGCCACGCCGCCGTCGCCGTTCAGGTGCGCGGTGGCCAGCGCCTGGGCGATCTCCTCGCGCGTGGTCATGCCGGTGGAGACGATCAGCGGGCGGCCGGTGCGGGCGGCGCGGGCGATCAGCGGATGGTCGGCCGCCTCGAAGCTCGCGATCTTGTAGGCGGGCGCGTCCAGGCTCTCCAGCAGGTCGACGGCCGTCTCGTCGAAAGGGGAGCTGAAGACGATCAGGCCGGCGTCGCGCGCGTGCGCGAACAGCGGCGCGTGCCAGGCGTAGGGCGTGTGCGCCTCGCGGTAGAGGTCGTAGAGCCGCCGCCCCGCCCAAGGGCCGTCCCCTAGCGTGAAGCCGGGCCCGTCGTGGTCGAGCGTGATCGTGTCGGGGGTGTAGGTCTGCAGCTTCACCGCGTCCGCCCCGGCCGCGGCGGCGGCGTCGATCAGGCGCCGGGCGCGGTCGATGTCGCCGTTGTGGTTGCCGGACAGCTCCGCGATCACGAAGGGGGGTGCGTCGCGTGCGACCTCGCGGCCCGCGATCGTCAGGCGCGGAGCCTCTCGCGATCTCGAGGGGGCGACCTGGCCCGGGCTTTGCGCCACCATCGCTGCAGCCTCCCGCGATTCGCCACACGGTCACGGGCCTGGGTTAAGATCGCGTCGCCGCACCTGACGAGAGCCCGATGATCGACCTGCGCGCGCTGGAGGAGGAGGACGCCGACAGCCTCTACCGCTGGCGCAACGAACGCGACGTCGACCTGTGGTCCTACGACGACCCGCCCGCGAGCCGCGCGCTGCACGACGCCTGGTTCGAGCGCTTCATCGGCGACCCGGACCGGCGCGGCCGAGTGATCCTGTGGAACGGCGCACCTTGCGGCCTCGTCACGCTCAAGGGGCTGTCCAGTCCGCAGAAGCGCGGACAGCTCGGCTGGTACATCGGCGAGGCCGAGGCGAGGGGGCGGGGGGCGGGGCGGGCGGCGCACGCGCTCGCGCTGGAGGACGCCTTCGGCCTGGGCCTGCGCCGGGTGTGGTCGGAGGTGATCGCGGGCAACGAGACGGCGCTGAAGGCGCAGCTCGCCGCGGGCTTCCGCCGCGAAGGCTACCTGCGCCGCCACGCCTGGAAGTATGGCGAGAGCCGCGACGTGGTGGTGATGGGCGTGCTCGCGGAGGAATGGGCGGAACGCCGCAAGGGCGTGCTGGACGGCCTGGCCGCCTCCGGCCTGATCGAGCGCCGCGCCGTTCCCCGGTGATCCCAGCGATTTGGGGCGCCTTGAGGCTTCGCTAACCCGCGCGGGGTCATAGTGGCCCTTCGACGGACCCGGCCCCCGTGACCATCACGATCAGCGCAGACCTTCTGGCCTCCTACTACGGCGCCAAATACGGCGTTGGGAGGGGTGCGGCTGCGACGACGACGACGACGAATGCCAACCCGACGACCTCCGCCACCCCGCCCTGGAGCGCCTCCACCACCGCGGCCCCCTTGACCGACCTCGTGAAGTCGGTGCTGGCGGGCGGAAACTACATCAACACCTCGAGCCAGACGACCGGCGCGACGGCTTCGACCTCCCCCGACATCAGCAACCTCTTCTCCCTGTACCAGGGGCTGACGGCGCTGGAGGGCGTGGCGCAGCAGGCGCAGGCGAGCGGCAACGATTCGATCACCCAGGCCAAGCTGCAGTCGAGCTTCACCTCGGGCCTGTCGCAGCTCTCCACCTTCCTGAGCGCCGACCCGTTCAAGAACGCCACCATCGTCCAGGGCAACCTGCAGGCGCAGGCGCAGGGCACGGTGGGCGTTAAGGCGGAGAACGACAGCTACGCCGGCCAGACGGTCTACACCGGCCCCGCCAACGGCGTGGTGCCCGCCTTCCAGGGCTCCGTCGCCTTCTCGCTGACGCTGACCAACGTGGTGAACCACAACCCCACGACAGTGAACTTCGACCTCAGCGAGATGGGATCGACGCCCCGCACCATGAGCAACGTGGTGATCTACCTGAACGGCAAGCTCGCCGCCGCGGGGGTGCAGACGCGCTTCGCCAACACGCGCACGCCCGCCCAGCCCCAGACGATCACCCTGAGCGACGGGACGCAGACGACCATCCCGGCGAGCGGCGACGACTCCTATGCGCTGACGCTGAACGGCTCCTCGTTCGAGGCGGCCAGCTTCTCGGCCGCCGACGCGCATCCCGCCGTCTTCGTCGCCTCGGCGTCAGGGTCCGGGGCGAGCGCGTCGCAGCAGCTCGTCAAGTTCGACGGCGCGTCGAGCGCCTCCGACGCCACCCGGCTGTTCGGCAACACCCTGCCCAGCTACGTGTCGGCGGTCCGGGCGACCGCCGCGGCTCCGGACGGTTCGCTCTATGTGCTGGCCGACGTGGACGGCAAGACGTCCGACGGGCAGACGGTGAAGGGCTCAAGCGACGTCGCGCTCCTGAAGTACGACTCCGCCGGCGCCCTGCAGTTCACCCGCACGCTCGGCAGCGCCTCGGCGGCGTCCGGCTACGCGCTGGCGGTGTCGGCCGACGGGTCGAAGGTGGCGGTGACGGGCACGGTCACGGGCGACCTCGACAAGGCCAACCCCGCCCCCACGGGCACGGGCGGCGACACGCAGGCCGACACCTTCGTCAGCCTGTTCGACAACCAGGGCGTGGAGCAGTGGACGCAGCGCCGCGGCGCCGCCGGCGGCGACGACACGCCGAGCTCGGTGGCGATCGCCCCGGACGGCTCGGTCTACGTCACCGGCAAGACATCCTCCCCGCTCCCGGGCGCGGCGTCGCAGGGCGGGCAGGACGCCTACCTGCTGGGCTTCAACGCCGCGGGCACGCCGACGCTGACGACGCAGTTCGGCACGGCCTCCAGCGACAAGGGCGTCGGCGTCGTCGCCACCGCCTCCGGCGTCACCGTGGCCTCGGTCGAAAACGGCCATGCGGTGTTGCGCCAGTTCGCCACCGGCGCGACGGGGGCCGCGACCGCGACCACGGTGCGCGACCTCGGCGACCTGCAGGGCGGCGACCTCGCCGGCGTCTCCGTCGCGGCCGACGGCTCCATCGTTGTGGCGGGCTCCACCCACAACGGCGCGCTCGCCGCCGGGACGGTGACGAACGCCTACGGCAGCGGGCAGGAGGTGTTCGTGGCCAAGCTCGCCTCCAACCTGGCCGCCTCATCCTCCGACCGGCTGAGCTACTGGGACGCCGGCGCCGACGCCGACACGGGGGGCGTGACGATTTCGGGCGGCCAGGCCTACGTCACCGGCCAGACCACCGGCTCGACGCCGCCGGGCTCCACCACCTCCAACCACGCCGGCTACGCCGTCGCCATCGACCCGACCACCGGGGCCGCGACGTGGGAGAACCGTTTCGGCGGCGCGGGCGGACAGGCGACGCCGAGCGCGATCGCCGTGGGCGCGCAGGGCGCCTCCTCGCTCGACAAGCTCGGGCTGCCGGTGGGCGCCCTGTCCTACACCTCCACCGCGGACCTGATCGCCAACACCTCCCTGCGTCCGGGCGACCAGTTCGAGCTGAAGACGGGCACGGGCACGCCGCAGACGGTGACGATCGCGGCAGGCGAGACGCTCGACACGCTCGCGCAGAAGATCAACCGCGCGTCCGGCTTCAACGCCACCGCCACGGTGGTCACGACGGGCGGCTACCGGCAGCTGAAGATCGTCGCCACCAACGCGCGCACGCCCGTCCAGCTGCTCTCCGGGCCGGGGGACCGCGACGCGCTGAGCTCGCTCGGCCTCTACGAGGGGACGATCACCAGCGACGCCAACCTGTCGTCCACGCCGGTGGCGAAGGGGGAGGGATCGAACAAGACCTATTCGGTCGCCCAGCCCTACGCCCTGAACGTGCCCTCGACGCTCTCGGTGGACAACGCGACGGACGCCAAGCGCGCCGAGCAGCTCCTCCAGGCGGCGCTGCTCACGGTGCGCAAGGTCTACACCGACCTGAACGGCGGCTCCGCGACGACCACGGCGGCGACAGGGGACGTGCCCGCCTATCTCACGAACCAGATCGCCAACTACAAGCTGGCGCTGGAGCGGCTCACCGGCACGTCCAGCTGAGCCTCGCCGTCGCCCGGGCGCTTGCGCCGGGCCTGGCGGGCGGGTAGCGCGTCTCCCGATGGCCCGGCCGAACCCGTTCAAGGATGCTCGCGGGCTGGTCGCCGCCGGCACTGCGGTCGTGGCGCTGGCGGCGCTGGCCGCGCTGGCGGGCGTGCTCCTGAACCACCCCAAGGCCGCCCCGCCGGCGGCAGGCGACCGCGCCGGGCTCCAGGTGCAGATGGGCAAGGACGAGAAGCTGGACCCCGCCAAGCCGCTGCGCTGCTTCGTCAACGGCCAGTTCGTCGGGCAGGCGACGCTCGCCCAGTGCGCGGCGAAGAACGGGGTCGCCGCGCAGACGCTCGACGTCGGCCTGGACCCCAGCGGCCAGATCGCCGCCCAGTCTGGCGCGCCCGCGCCCCTCGCGCCCCTGCCGCAGCCGACCGCCACAGGGGTTTCCGCCAACCTCCCGTCTGACACCGGCATCCGCACCCCGGGCGTGGTCGCGGACGCGGGCGGGGGCGGCGAGGCGCCCGCGTGCCTGCGCTACGCGTCGGGCGGCTGGCGGCCGGTGGGCGACGGCGGGGGGCTCAAGGCCTGCGTGCACGCGCTCTACGACGACCGCTGCGTGCGGCAGGGCGACGCCCTCTACGGCCGCTTCGGCGCGCAGACCCTGCGACTGGTGCCGGGGCGCGTCGAGATATCGGGCGATAATCGCAGCTTCCGTCCGCTGGTGGCGCAGGACCCGGACGCCTGCGCGCTCGCCGAATAGGGGATCAGGCGGCCGCGGGGGCACGCGGCGGCTGCGCGGGGAAGCTGAGCCGTCCCGCGAGCGCTCCGTCGCGAAGCACGATCTCCAGCTCCGCGTCGCGGCCGGCGCCGGCCACCCGGGCCGCCAGGCTGCGCGCGGCGTCCTCCGCGCGGCCGCCGCTCGAGAAGAACTGCTCGGAACCCAGCGCGGACGAGCGCAGGACCCAGCCGCGGCCGACGGGCGCGACGGTGATGGAGAGCGCCATGGGCGGCTCCTTGCAACTGTGAACGGGTCCGGCGCGCCGGCGACGATGGTTCTGGCGGCGGCCGGTGACGGTTTGAGGGGCGCCGCGTCTCTGAACGCGGCGGCTCGGCCCTGCTTCGGCCTCAGGTGTTTCGACAGCGCCGCATCCGCTTCTCCATGACCCGCAGGCTAGGCGGCGGCGCGCACGGGCTCCAGCCAGCTTTTCTCCGCCCCGCCCCAGAGCTTCCGCAAAGCCCCGCTAGGCGGCTCCCGACGGGCTCGCTATGAACGACGGATGACGCCTCCCGCCCCCCAGGTCCGGCCGGTCGCCCCGGCCTCGGCCGCCCTGGCTTCAATCGTCCTGGCTTTCGCCGCCACCGCGCTGATCGGCTGCGCGCCGCAGATCACCGCGCCGGAGGATGCGGGCGTCTGCTGGCACATGGTCGAGGGCAAGGCGAAGGGCGAGAAGCCGACCTACCACAAGGTCGCCGAAGCCGTTCCGAACCTGGAGAGCTGCGCCCTCGACCTGGAGGCGATGCGCACCCGCTTCCTGCGCCTGGGCGGCGGCCACACCAACATCGAGGGCGCGTTCCAGGGCATGTTCCTCTATGTCGAGCGGGGCGGCGTCTACAGCTCGACCACGCTGGGCGGGGCGACCTACCTGGCGCTGCCGCGCGCGCCGGACGGCGGGCTGGTCGTGCAGGGCCGGCCGGTGAAGCCGCCGCCGCCGACATCCTGACCAGGCCCCGCGGAGCCTTGACTCAAGCTCGCGGGCGGCGGAACGTTAACAGAACAGAAACGAGGGCGGCATGGCCGGCAGCGTCAACAAGGTCATCCTGATCGGCAACCTGGGCAAGGACCCGGAGATCCGCACGCTCGGCTCCGGCGACCGGGTGGCGAACCTGCGCATCGCCACAACCGAGACGTGGCGCGACAAGGCTTCGGGCGAGCGCAAGGAGAAGACCGAGTGGCATTCGGTCGTCATCTTCAACGACAACATCGTCAAGGTCGTCGAGCAGTACGTGAAGAAGGGCTCCAGCGTTTACATCGAGGGCGCGCTGCAGACCCGCAAATGGACCGATAAGGACGGGCAGGAGCGCTACTCCACCGAGATCGTGATCCAGCGCTTCAACGGCCAGCTGACCATGCTGGGCGGCCGCGGGAACGACGCCGACGAGGGCATGGGCGGCGGCGGGGGCTACGCGCGGTCGGGCGGCGGCGGAGGCTACGGCGGTGGTCGCGGGGACGACTACGGCTCGGGCGGCGGTGGGGGCGGGCGCGGCGGCTTCGGCGGCGGCCGCTCAGGCGGCGGGTCCGGCCCCAAGGAGAGCTTCCCCGCCGACCTCGACGACGAGATCCCGTTCTAGCCGGCGCTCCGGCTCAGACGAGCGCCAGCGCGAGCGGGACGATCGCGCCCAGCGCCAGCAGGGCCAGGTTCACGCCCCGACGCAGGCGGTCGCGCAGGCCCATCCAGATACCTAACGCGGTGGACAGGAAGAGACCGATCGAGACCCCCACGCTCAGCCACTTCAGCGCCAGCGTCGACGGCTTGGGCGGCGGCCGCGGTCCGCGGTCGCGCCCGCCACGGCCCTCGCCCGGACCGTCGCGTCCCGCCCCTCGTCCGGGGCCGCCGGCCTGGTCGCCCTGGGGGGAACGGGGGCGGGGCGCCGCCTGGTTCTTGTGGAAGGCGCCCATCACCACGAAGGCCTGAGGCGGCTTGTAGTCGCCGTGGGCCTCGTTCAGCCGGAACACCTGCAACCCGCCGGACGCCGCGAAGAACAGAAGGCTCGGGGCGATCAGCATGCCCATGTAGCCGTGCGCCAGCCGCAAGAGGCGGTCGATGTTGAAGGGGCGTGCAGGCATGACGCGTCCGCTCTCGTTAGGGGCGTTGGAAGACAGAAGGGGAGCTCAGCAGCCGCAGTCGGGGCCGCAGGCCTTCGACGGCGGCGACTCGGCCTCGCCCGCCAGGCCGTCGGCGTGCAGGGCGACGTCGTAGCCGGGCGCGACGCGGCGCCGGCGCAGCACCGCCCGGCGCAGGCTCTCCGGCCCGAAGCTCCACACCAGCCACAGGGCGGCGCCCGCGACCACGATGTAGACGATCGCCTGCTGCAGCATCATCGCAGCACCGCCGTCGCCACGTGGAAGGTGACGAAGGCGGCCGCGTAGGCCAGCGCGCTCATGTAGGCGACCATCACCGTCGGCCAGACCCAGCTGTTGGTCTCGCGCCGTACGACGCTGAGGGTGGAGGCGCACTGCGGCGCGAACATGAACCACGCCAGAAGCGCCAGCGCCGTCGGCGTCGACCAGTGCGCGTGCAGCGTCGCGCCGAGCGCGCCTGTGGTCTCGCCGCCCGCGGCCACGGCGTAGATCGTGCCGAGCGTCGCGACCACGACCTCCCGCGCCGCGAAGGCGGGGATCAGCGCCAGCGTCAGCGCCCAGTCGAAGCCCACGGGCCGCATCACCGGCTCCAGGAACCGCCCGGCCATGGCGGCGTAGCTGTAGTCGATGGCGGGGCCGGTCGCGCCGAGGGGCGGCGCGGGGTTGGCGCTCAAGAACCAGATCAGGATCATGATCGCCAGGATCGTGGTGCCCGCCCGGGTCAGGAACGCCTTGATCCGCTGCCACAGGCCCTGCAGCACGTTGATCGGCTCGGGCGCCTTGTAGGTCGGCAGCTCCATCAGGAACGGCTCCGCCGCGCCCTTCCACACGAACTTGCGCGCCACGGCCGCCACCAGCAGCCCCGAGCCGATGCCGCCGGCGTAGAGGCCGAACATCACCATCCCCTGCAGCGAGGCGAAGCCCCACACCGCCGTGCGCGGCACGAAGGCCGAGATGACCAGCGTGTAGATCGGCAGCCGCGCCGAACAGGTCATCAGGGGCGCGATCATGATGGTGGTCAGCCGGTCGCGCCGGTTGTCGATCACGCGCGTCGCCATGATTCCGGGGATGGCGCAGGCGAAGCTGGAGAGCAGCGGGATGAAGGCCCGCCCGTGCAGCCCCGCGCTCCCCATCATCCGGTCGAGCAGGAAGGCGGCCCGGCCCATGTAGCCGGAGTCCTCCAAGACCAGGATGAAGGCGAACAGGATCGCGATCTGCGGCAGGAACACGAGCACGCTCCCCACCCCCGCGATCACGCCGTCGGAAAGGAGGTCGCGCAGCGGCCCCTCCGGCATGCCGGCCTTCACGGCGGCGGCCAGCGCCTGGAAGCCGTGGTCGATCAGGTCCATCGCCGGCTGCGCCCAGGCGAACACCGCCTGGAACATCAAAAACAGCACGGCCAGAAGGATCAGGAGGCCGAACACCGGATGCAGCAGCACGCGGTCGATGCGGCCGGTCCAGGTGTCGGGCAGCCTGGGCGGCGTCACCACGGCCTTGAGGATGCGCTCGGCGTCGCGATGGCTTGCGCGGATCGCCTGGGCGTCGGGTGCGGTCCAGGCGGCGATAGCGGGCGGCGCGTCGGCGGCGTGCGCCTCGACGGCCTCCAGAAGCTCCGCCACGCCCCGGCGGCGGGTGGCGACGGTGGCGACCACCGGCATGCCCAACTCGCGCGACAGCTTCGCCTGGTCGATGCCGAAGCCCTGCCGCTCGGCGATGTCGATCATGTTGAGCGCCAGCACCACCGGCTTGCCGACCGCCTTCAGCTCTAGCGCCAGCCGCAGCACCAGCCGCAGGTTGGTGGCGTCGGCGACGCAGACCAGGAGGTCCAGCGGCGCCTCGTGCGCGAACCGGCCGAGCACGACGTCCCGCGTCACCTCCTCGTCGGGGGAGCGGGCGCGCAGAGAGTAGGTGCCGGGGAGGTCGATCACCTGCACCTTGCGGCCGGAGGGGGCTGCGGCCGCGCCCTCCTTCCGCTCGACGGTGACGCCGGGGTAGTTGGCGGTCTTCTGCCGCGCGCCGGTCAGGGCGTTGAAGAGCGCGGTCTTGCCGGAGTTGGGATTGCCGACCAGGGCCACGCGCAAGGGTCGCGCGGCGACGCCTGCGATGCGGGGCTGCGCCGGAGGAGCGGCGGCGACGTCCGCCACGTCGACGGCCTAGCGCCGGCTACGCGGGCCGGGCGCGGCCGGATCGAAGCGCACCAGGATCTGCGCCGCCTCGCGCCGGCGAAGCGCGATCCGCGTGTCGTCGACCATCACCGCCATAGGATCGCGGCCGAACAGCCCCTCGTGCAGCACGCGCACCCGCGCGCCCTCCACGAAGCCGATTTCCAGGAGGCGGCGCTCGAGCTCGGACACGGAGCCGCCGACGCGCTCGACCACGCCGTCCCACCCCCGCACGGCGTCGGACAGCGGCCGGGGCGCAGCCGCGGAGGCGCCCACGAGGGGAAGGGAGCCGGTCGCGTCCATGCCGTCGAACATGAGAAGCGTTATCAACTCACCGGGGTGGGATTGCAAGGGCTTCTCACATGCAGCCGCGGCCACGCACGGAGCCTAGTGAGAATGACTTGCAGGATCGTTCGCATCTCGCCTATATGTCCGGCGTCGAAGCCTGGGACCGCCATGTACGTGTGCAACTGCAACGGCATCCGCCACCGCGACGTGCAGTCCGCCATCCGCGGCGGCGCGCAGCGGCCCGCCGACGTGTTCCGCCATTGTCACGGGGCGCCCCAATGCGCCAAATGCGTCTGCGACATGCGCCGGATGATCCAGGCGGCGGCGGAGTCCGCTCAGCTCGTCCCCGCCCTCGGGGAACGGGCCGCCTGATGTCGGACCGGGCAGCCAGGACGACGACATGAAGGGCGATATCGAGGTCATCCGGCAGCTCAACGCCGTGCTGACCAACGAGCTGACGGCGGTCAACCAGTACTTCCTGCACGCGCGCATGTTCCAGCACTGGGGTTTCCAGCGGCTGGGCAAGATCGTGTACGACGAGTCCATCGAGGAGATGACGCACGCCGACTGGCTGATCAAGCGCATCCTGTTCCTCGACGGCCTGCCCAACCTGCAGGACCTGCACAAGCTGGCGATCGGCGAGACCGTGCCGGAGGCGCTGGCGGTCGACCTTCAGCTGGAGTACCGCAGCCGCGAAACGCTGGTCGCCTCCATCGCGATGTTCGAGGCCAAGCCCGACTACGTCAGCCGCGAACTGGTGGTGAAGATCCTCCACGACACGGAGGAGCACATCGACTACCTCGAAACCCAGTCCGACCTGATCCAGGCCATGGGCGAGGCGAACTACCTGCAGAGCGCGCTGGGCGAACTCACCTCCCACGCCGCGTCCGGCGGCTGACGCCCGTCCGGGCGCGCTGCCCAAGCGTCGCGCGACCCCGGCGGCGATTGGACTTCGGGGGTAGGGACGGCTATCTAAACAGGCCTGGACGGCGCGTGATTCCGCCGTCCTCCACGCCTCGCCGCGAGCCCTCGCGCCCGGCCTCCAGCTCCTCAGAGACGCCTTGTCCGACGACACCCTTCCGCCGCCTGTCAGCTCCGGTCATTCGGGCGGCATCGCGCCCGTCGCCATCGAGACGGAGCTGAAGCGCAGCTACCTCGACTACGCGATGAGCGTGATCGTCAGCCGCGCGCTGCCGGACGTGCGTGACGGGCTGAAGCCCGTGCACCGCCGCATCCTGCACGCGATGAACGAGAACGGGTTCGCCTCGAACGCCGCCTATAGGAAGTCCGCGCGCACCGTCGGCGACGTCATCGGTAAGTACCACCCGCACGGCGACGTCTCGGTCTACATGGCGCTGGTGCGCATGGCGCAGCCCTTCTCCATGGGGCTGATGCTGATCGACGGGCAGGGCAACTTCGGCTCGGTCGACGGCGATATGCCCGCCGCCATGCGCTACACCGAGGCGCGGATGACCAAGGCGGCCGAGGCCCTCTTGGCCGACATCGACAAGGGCACGGTCGATTTCCAGGACAACTACGACGGCTCTGAGAGCGAGCCCTCGGTGCTGCCCGCGCGCTTCCCGAACCTCCTGGTCAACGGGGCGGGCGGCATCGCGGTGGGCATGGCCACCAACATCCCGCCGCACAACCTGGGCGAGGTGGTCGACGCCTGCCTGGAGATGATCGACGACCCCGAAGTGACGATGGAGCGCCTGCTCGAGATCGTGCCCGGCCCGGACTTCCCCACCGGCGGCGAGATCGTCGGCAAGTCCGGTCCCCGCCAGGCGCTCCTCACCGGCCATGGCCCGGTGATCATGCGCGGCAAGTCCACGATCGAGACCAACAAGCGCGACCGCGAGGTGATCGTCATCACCGAGCTGCCCTACCAGGTGAACAAGGCCGCCATGGTCGAGCGCATCGCCGAGCTCGTGCGCGAGAAGCGGGTCGAGGGCGTCAGCGACCTGCGCGACGAGAGCGACCGCCAGGGCATGCGCGTGGTGATCGAGCTGAAGCGCGACGCCTCGGCCGACGTGACGCTCAACCAGCTCTACCGCTTCACCGCGCTGCAGACCTCGTTCGGGGTCAACATGCTGGCCCTGAACCGCGGGCGGCCCGAGAGCATGGGCCTGCGTGACATGCTGCAGCACTTCCTCGACTTCCGCGAGGAGGTGGTGGTCCGCCGCACCAAGTTCGAGTTGGCCAAGGCCCGCGCCCGCGGTCACGTGCTGGTCGGGCTGGCCATCGCCGTGGCCAACATCGACGAGTTCATCCGCATCATCCGCTCCTCCGCCAACCCCGCCGAGGCGCGGGAGCGGCTGGTGGCGAAGGATTGGCCCGCGGGCGACATGACGCCGCTGATCGCGCTCATCCAGGACCCCCGCACCATCCTCAAAGACGGCGACGTGGTGCGCCTGTCGGACGAGCAGGCCCGCGCCATCCTGGCGCTGACGCTCAGCCGCCTCACCGGGCTCGGCCGCGAGGAAATCTTCGAGGAGGCGGGGGAGCTCTCGGAGGCCATCCGCCGCTATCTGGAGATCTTGGGCTCCCGCGAAGAGGTCATGCGCATCGTGCGCGAGGAGCTGGTGGAGGTGCGCGAGCGCTTCGCCGTGCCCCGCCGCACCCAGATCGTCGAGGGCGACGCCGACGTCGAGGACGAGGACCTGATCCCCCGCGAGGAGATGGTCGTCACCGTCACCCACGGCGGCTACGTCAAGCGCACCGCGCTCTCCAGCTACCGTACCCAGCACCGGGGCGGGAAGGGCAAGAGCGGCATGGCGATGAAGGACGAGGATGCGATCGTGCGCATCTTCTCCGCCTCCACCCACGCGCCGGTGCTGTTCTTCAGCTCCGAGGGCAAGGTCTACAAGCTGAAGGTCTGGAAGCTGCCCAACGCGGTGGCCAACGCCCGCGGCCGCTCCTTCGCCAACCTCCTGCCGCTGGAGCCGGGCGAGCGGATCACCACCATCCTGCCCCTGCCGGAGGACGAGGCGGCGTGGGAGCGGCTGGACGTGATGTTCGCCACCACCACGGGCGGCGTGCGGCGCAACAAGCTCAGCGACTTCACCAACGTCAACCGCGCCGGCAAGATCGCCATGAAGCTGGACGAGGGCCAGCATCTCGTCGGCGTCTCCATCTGCAACGCCGGGCAGGACGTGTTCCTGACCACTGCGCTGGGCCGCTGCATCCGCTTCGAGGTGGAGGACGTGCGCGTCTTCGCCGGCCGCGACTCGAACGGCGTCCGCGGCATCCGGCTGGCCGAGGGCGACGAGGTCATCTCCATGACCATCCTGCGCCACGTCGACGCCACCGCGACCGAGCGCGCCGCCTACCTCCGCTACGCCGCCCAGCAGCGCGCCGCCCGCGGCGAGGCGGAGGACGCGGAGGGCGCCGAGGCGGAGGCCGTGGAGATCGAGGCGGAGGAGGGTGTCGACGTCGCCGCCGAAAGCGAGGTCTCCACCGAGCGCCTGATCGAGCTTGGGGCCGCCGATCAGCTGATCCTCACCGTGACCGACTCGGGCCTCGGCAAGCGCACCTCCGCCTACGACTACCGGGTCACGGGTCGCGGGGGCCAGGGCCTGACCGCCTACAGCCTCGCCCGCCTGGGCTCCGGCGGCCGCCTCGCCGCCAGCTTCCCGGTCGAGGAGGGCGACGAGGTGCTGCTCGTCACCGACGCCGGCCAGCTGATCCGCACCCCCGTCGGCCAGGTCCGCATCGCGGCCCGCGCAACCGGCGGCGTCTTCATCTTGCGCACTTCGGGTGACGAGCGCGTGGTGTCGGTGGAGCGGCTGGAAGGGGTGGCTGGCGAGGACGAGCCGTCCGAGGAGCCCGCGGAGGGCTGACGCTTGCCGTTGGGTGCGGGTGGGCCTATTGTGCAATTCGCCGCGCGGCAAGCGGCGTTTGGCGGGAGCGCTCCCTTGGCGGCGGCGGCGGCGATTAGCGAGCTTCTGGGCGGCGAGGCTGTCACCGGCCGCCTCGACGACGACTTCGACGTGGTGCTGCTGGTCCGGCGCGGCGTGCCGACGGCCGCCGTTGGCCACTTCCTGCAGCGCACGCGGCTCGGGTTCCCGGTGATCGAGACGCATGTCCTGCCGCGCCGCACCTTCAAGCGGCGCGAGGCGGAGGCGAAGCCGTTGGACGCCGCCGAGTCGGACCGGATGGTCCGGCTCGCTGGGCTGGTCGCGGCGGCGGAGGAGACGTTCGGCGACCGGGCCGTCGCTCAGGCGTGGCTGGCTCGCGCCAACCGCGCGCTCGGTGGCGCCACGCCCCTGTCGCTCGGCGATACCGACGTGGGCGCCAGGCGCGTGGAGGCCCTGCTCGGCCGGATCGACCACGGCCTGGCGGCTTGATCGTCCACCGCCTGTGCAAGGCGGCCCACGTGGCATTGGACGGGGAGGGGGCGCGCCGCTTCGGCGGCCGCTGGAACGCGCCGGGCGTTCCTATGGTCTACGCAGCGGCCAGCCCCGGCCTCGCGGTGCTCGAGGTGCTGGTCCACCTCGACCTGCCCCCGCAGATGATCCCGCCGGACTACCGCCTGCTTGCCGTCCACGTTCCCGACGACGCGCCGATGGAGGCGCTCGACGTCCTCCCCGACACGGCGGAAGCCTGCCGGGGCATGGGCGACGCCTTCCTGCGCGCGGGCCGGGCGCTGGCGCTGCGCGTGCCGAGCGCGATCGTGCCGCAGGAGGCGAACACCCTGCTCAATCCCCTGCATCCTGCGGCGGTGGGCCTGGCGATCGTCCGCGACGACCCGTTTGTCTTCGACCCGCGCCTGTTCTGAGCGCGCCGCCGCCTTCAGTGCGGCAGGTAGTGCAGCTTCACCCTCACGCTTGTCCCGCCGTCGTTCACCGTGAAGCGGGCGTGCTTGAACTTGGGCGGGCCGAGCGAGAACGAGGCGTCGTGGCTGAAGCCGAAGCCCTCGGTGGGGATGCCGAAGTGGTTGCGGTTGACCTCGTGGTCGTCGTTCTCGTCCAGATAGGCCTGGATGGCGTATTCGCCCGCGGGCACGTCGGGGAAGAAGACCGTCGTCTCGCCGCCCGGCGTGGGCAGGCCCTCGGCGCTATAGGCGCAGTCGCCGAGGAAGGCCTGGGCGGTGCACAGGTCGACCCGCACGTGGCCGCGCATCCCACGCACGTTCGTGACCGTCACCTGGAGCGGGGCCGCATGCGCCTGGGCGACCCCGCCGGCCCCGGCCAGGGCGGCGGCGAGGGCCGTCGCGATCCATCGTCCCCGTCGCGACGAGGTCGCCGTCATCTTCGCCATGGCGCGGCAGATAGAGGCGCGAGCGGGGTTGCGCCAGTGCAACGGGGACACGCGCCGACGCGCGCTCAGGGCTCCAGCACCACGTCCCAGTAGAGGTAGTCCAGCCAGCTCTGGTGCAGGTGGTGGGGCGGGAAGCGGCGGCCGAGGTCCTGCAGCTCGTACATGCTGGGGCGTCGCGCGGCGCGGTGCGGCGGCATCGACGCCTCCTTGGGCGTACGTCCCCCCTTGCGCAGGTTGCAGGGCGCGCAGGCGGTGACGATGTTCTCCCAGCTCGTGCGGCCGCCGCGGGAGCGGGGCAGGACGTGGTCGAACGTCAGGTCTTCGCCCGAGCCGCAGTACTGGCAGGAAAAGGCGTCGCGCAGGAAGACGTTGAAGCGGGTGAAGGCGGGCGTGCGGTCCTGGGCGACGTAGCTCTTCAGCGCCACGACGCTCGGCATGGCCATCTCGAACGAGGGCGAGCGCACCACCTGATCATAGGTGGAAACGACGTCCACCCGGTCGAGGAACACCGCCTTGATCGTCTCCTGCCAGGGCCACAGCGACAGGGGATAGTAGGACAGGGGCCGGAAGTCGGCGTTCAGCACCAGCGCCGGCCAGCCTGACGGCGCATGGTTCAGCACCTGCATGGCGCGCTCCCTAGGGGAGGGGCGCCGGGCGCGGCGAACGTCGGATGGAACAGCGTCGTCGTGAAGACGGCTCTCCTCTGGACTGCAGCGGAGACGGGTCTCCGGCGCGAGGCGACCTTATGCGAGTCTGCGTGACAGCAAAATGTCGCCCCGATCTAGGTTTTGCGAGGTTCCTGCGCGAGCTCCGGCCCGCTCCACGCCGGCAGGCGCCCGGCGAAGGCATCGCGCAGGAAGCGGGCGGCCGTGTCGATGGCGTCGGGCGCGATGGCGTGCGGCAGGCCCGGGCTGATCGTCCAGCGGCAGCCGACCCCGGCGTGGGCCAGCGCCTCGCGCGCGGCCGCCAGCGCGTGGACGGGCACCACGTCGTCGCGGTCGCCATGCGCCAGGAACACCGGCGGCCGGCTGGCGATCTCCGCCGCCAGCCGCTCCGGCCCCGCCAGCATCCCGGAGAAACCGACCACGGCCGCCAGCGCCTGCGTCCGGCGCGGTCCCACGTGCAGGCTCATCATCGTGCCCTGGCTGAAGCCGACCAGCGCGCACGCCGAGGCCGGCAGCTCCGCCCGCTGAAGTTCCGCGTCGATGAAGCGGTCGAGCCAGCCCGCCGCCGAGCGCACGCCCTGCGCCATCAGGAGCGGGTCGAGCCGCGAGATCGGGAACCACTGGTAGCCGCCGGGGTAGCCGGGCACCGGCTGCGGGGCGTTGGGCGAGACGAACGCCACGTTCGGCAGCCGGCGCGCCATCTCGGGCGCGAGCGAGATCAGGTCCTGCGCGTTGGACCCGTAGCCGTGCGCCAGGATCACCAGCGCCGTGGGCTTGCCGCCGGACGCGGGCCTCGCGCGCTCGACCCCGGCTTCGCGCATCACGCCGCTCCCGCCGGTGTTGCGGGCATCGGATGCGGCCGCGTCCCGTTCTTCACGTCCACATACCACTCCCACAGCATGTGCGCGGCCACGCCGCGGTAGGGGCGCCAGACCGCCGCCCGGGCGTAGGCGGCGTCGGGCGTCGGGCGCGCGTTCATGCGGTCGAGCCAGCGCATCGCCTCCTGCACGGCGATGTCGCCCGCGGGGAAGGCGTCGAGGCGGCCCTGCGCCATCATCAGGAACACCTCGCCCGTCCAGGCGCCGATCCCCTTCAGCGCCACGAGTTCGGCCAGCGCCTCGTCGTAGGGCGCGCGGGACAGGCGGTCGAAGTCGAGCCGCTTCGCCGCCGTCGCCTCGGCGATCCCCTTGGCGTACCTCGTCTTCTGCCCGGAAAAGCCCGCCTCCCGATAGGCGGCGTCGTCCAGCGCCAGCAGCGTCTCCGGCGTGACCGCACCGCCCAGCGCCGCCTCGAACCGCGCCCACACCGCATCCGCCGAGGCGACGGACACCTGCTGGCCCACGATCGCGCGCACCAGCCCCGCAAATCCCGGGAGGCGCGTGCGCCAGGCGAAGGGCGGCGTCGCTGCGTCCAGCTCCGCCAGCGCGGGGTCGGCGGCGACCAGGGCGGCGCGCGCCCTCGTGATCTGCGCTGCGTCGGGCAGGGGCGGCGGATCCATGGGCCGCCTTCAAAGCCGCCCGCGCCTGGGAAGGCAAGTGCGCGCACGTGGCCGCTTTTAGAAACTCTCTTCCTCCGGCTATGTTATGAAGGATGATGGACCTGATGACGCGAGAGAGCCCGCAGGGCCGTTCGTCGGCAGAGGCGGGCGATGCGCGCCCCTACCACCACGGCGACCTCAGCCGCGCCCTGGTGGCGGCGGCGCAGGCGATCCTGGAGCGTGAGGGCGCCGCGGCCCTGTCGCTGCGCGCGGTGGCCCGTGAGGCCGGCGTCAGTCCCGCCGCTCCCTACCACCACTTCAAGGACAAGGCCGAGCTCCTCGATGCGGTGGCGCACGAGGCCTTCGACCAGCTCGCCGCCGCCATGCGCGAGGCCCGCGACGCCGAGCCCGACGACGCGCTGACCGCGATGGGCGTGGCCTATGTGGTCTTCGCCCGCGAGAACCCGTCCCGGTACCGGGTCATGTGGGACTGCTCGCGCGACAAGGACGCCATGCCCCACGAGAAGCCGAACGGGGAGCTCAGCGCCTACGACCTGGTGAAGGACGAGCTGGTCCGCTCGGGCGCCGTGGCCGCGGACGACGAACTGGGCGCCGAGGTCGCCACCTGCGCCATGTGGACGGCCGTGCACGGCTTGGCCGAGATGGCCAACTTCAGCAACTTCGACCCGCTGAAGGAAGCGCTGGGGGGCGAGCGCGCCTTCTACCGCGCCATGCTCAGCAACATCGGTCACCTGCGCGGGCTGTGAGCGGCGGCGAAGGTCCGGCCTTCGTCAGCCGCTTCGCCCCTTCGCCGACGGGCCGTCTTCACCTCGGCCACGCCTTCGCCGTCCTGACCGTGTCGGACGCCGCGCACAGGGCGGGCGGCCGCTGGCTGCTGCGCATCGAGGACATCGACGCCACGCGCTGCCGCCCGGAGTTCGAGACGGGCATCTACGAGGACCTCTCCTGGCTGGGCCTCTCCTGGCCGGAGCCGGTGCGTCGCCAGTCCGAGCATGACGCCGACTACGCCGCGGCGCTGGACGGGTTGCGGGCCGGCGGGCTGCTCTATCGTTGCTTCCGCACCCGCAGGGAGATCGCGCAGGCGGCGGCCTCGGCCCCGCACGGCCCCGGCGCCGCTTCCTTCCGCGGCGGACCCGCGCCCGACGAGGCGGAGCGGCTGGCCCGGGGCCAACCCTTCGCCTGGCGGCTGTCGCTGGACCGGGCGCGCGAGGCGCTCGGCGCCGACTTCCAGCGCTTGTCGTACCACGACCTCGACCAAGGCGTGCACCCCGCCGACCCGGAGCCTGCGGGCGACGTGGTGCTCGCGCGCAAGGACGTCGGGGTCGCCTACCACCTCGCCTGCGTGGTGGACGACGCGCTGCAGGGCGTCACGCACGTGATCCGAGGCGAGGATCTGCGCGAGGCTGCGCCCGTGCAGCGGCTGCTGCAGACGCTGCTCGGCCTGCCCGAGCCCGTCTACCGCCACCACCGCCTGATCCTGGACGCGCAGGGCCGGCGACTCGCCAAGCGCGATGGAGCGCAGACGCTGGCGCAGATGCGTTCGCGCGGCGCGACGCCTGCGGAGGTGCGGCGGCGCCTGGGCTTCGCGGCGTGAGGCCGCCGGGATGGCGGCGGGCCCCGCGCCCGGCTACCACCCCCGCGCCATGACGCCCGCTTCCGACCGCCGCGCCCTCCTCGTCCTCGTGCTCGGCGCCATGGTAATCGGGGCGGGACCCGTCCTGGTGCGCTTGGCCGGCGCGGGGCCCGCGGCGGTCGCCTTTTGGCGCCTGAGCTTCGCCCTGCCGCTACTGGCGGTGCTGGCGCGGGTGGAGGCGGCCTCGGCCAAGCGGGAAGGGCGGCCGCAGGCCGGATGGGGCCGCGCGGTGCTGCTGGCGGGGGGGCTGTTCGCCGCGGACATCGCCTGCTGGCACTACGGCATCCACTACACCTCCGTCGCCAACGCCACGGTGCTCTCGAACCTCACGCCGATCCTGCTGACGGCGGTGGCGTGGCTGGTGTTCAAGGACCGGCCTCGGCCGCTGTTCCTCGCCGGGCTGGCGCTGGCGGTGGGCGGCGCGGTGCTGATGGGGCTGGCGAAGGGCGGGCGGGTCGGCGGCGGCGCGAACCCGCACCTGGGCGACGCGCTCTCGGCCTTTACCGCCGTCTGGTACGCGGGCTACTTCCTGGCGGTGCGCGAGGCGCGCAAGGGCGCGGGCGCGGCTACGGTGATGTGGCGCTCCAGCCTGGTCGCGGCGCCCTGCACCCTGGTGGTGGCGCTGGTGCTGCGCGAGCCCCTGGCGCCCGCGGCGCTCGGCGGCTGGGCGGCCTGCGTGGGGCTCGGCCTGATGCACGTGACCGGGCAAGGGGCGATCGCCTGGTCCCTGGGGCGTCTGCCCGCGGCCCTCACCGGGGTGGTGGTGCTGGTGCAGCCGGTGGTCGCCGCCCTCCTCGGCTGGGCGGTGTTCGGCGAGGCGGTGACGCCCGGTCAGGCGCTCGGCGGCGCGCTCGCGTTGGCGGGTGTGGCGCTCGCCCAGCTGAGCACGCGCGGCAAGCCCGTCGCCGCCCCGACCGCCGCCGCCGCCGCCTGAGCGGCCTCAGCGCAGGGGTAGCGGCGCCAGCACCGCGGCCTGGCCGCTCGCCTGCAGCCGCGCTCGCAGCATGGCGTCGGCCAGCGCGCGCGCCTGCGGGTCTTCCAGCACGGCGGCGGCGGCGAGCGCCGCCTGCCCGGCCTGCGTCTGCGCCCCGAACATCCGGGCCAGGGCTTCGATCGGCGTGGCGCGCGCGGGATAGCGCTTCAGCGTCACCGATCCGCCCGCCGGCAGGCCGCCCAGCCGCCGCGCTTCCGCGACCGCGACGTCGAATCCGCCGAGCTTGTCGACCAGCCCCAGGTCCTTGGCCTGGACGCCGGTCCACACCCGGCCCTTGGCGATCTCGCGCACGCGATCGACGGGCAGCTTGCGCCCCTCCGCCACGCGGCTGACGAAGCCGGCGTAGATGCGGTCCATCCAGCCTGAGAAGGCGGCGCGCTGGGTGTCGGTGAAGGGCTTGGAGGGGTCGAAGGCGTCGGCGTAGGGGCCGCCGACGGAGAGGCTGCGCGCGTCGATCCCAAAGCGGGCGAGCGCCGGCCCCACGACGAACTTGCCGCCGAACACGCCGATCGAGCCCGTGAGGGTGGTCGGCTCCGCCACGATCTCGCTCGCCTCGCTGGAAATCCAGTAGCCGCCCGAGGCCGCGTAGGTCCCCATGCTGACCACCACCGGCTTGCCGGCCGCCTTGGCCGCCCGCACGCCGTTCAGGATCTGCTCGGACGCGGTGTCGGACCCGCCGGGAGAGGAGACTCGGAACACGATCGCCTTCACCGAGCTGTCGGCGATGGCGGAGGCGAACGCCTTGGCCACGTCGTCGGACTTGATGCCGCTGGAGGACTGGAAGCCGTCGTTGTCCGACACGCCCGTCTCGATCGCGCCCTCGGCGGCGATGACGGCCACCGCCGGGCCTGAGGCGGCAGTCTTGTCCGACTCGGCGTTGCGGTAGGCGGCGAAGTCGAGCAGGGCTGCGCCGTCCGCCTTCTGGCGCAGCTCGGCCTCGGCGTCCGCCTCCTGCCCGACGTGGTCGATCAGGCGCCTGGCGAGCGCGTCCTCGGCCAGGTAGGGGCCGCCCTCCAGCGCCGCCCGGAGCGCCGCGGGGTCCTGCGAGCGATCGGCCGCGGCCTGCGCGGTCTCGGAGGCGTAGATCGAGCCCATATAGCCGAGCTCGGACTCCTTGTGGGCCGCGGTGTAGTCGCTCTGCAGGAACGGGTTGACGGCATTCTTGTACTCGTAGCGCTGCTGGTAGTCGGCGGTGATCCCGTACTTGTCGAAGGCGCGCTTGAAGAAGAGGTCGCTCGAGGCCGCGCCCACCGCCTGGAGCGAGGCGCCCGGCTGCATCCAGAACGCGCCGGAGGCCGCGCCCAGCATGTAGCTCGAGACGGGCATGCCGGAGGGATAGAGCCCCTGGCTGTGGGCGATCACCGGCTTGCCCGAGGCGCGGAAGGCCTTCAGCGCGACCCGGATCTCGTCGGCGGCGGCGGGGGCGATCCCCCCTTCGGGCAGGCGGATCAGCAGGCCCTTGACACGGTCGTCGGCGGCGGCGCGGCGCAGGGTGGAGGTGATCGACATGACCGAGAGTCGGCGGCCGCCCGTTATCCCGGCGAACGGGCTGGTGGGATCCTGATCGGTCAGCGGTTGTCGCAGGTCCAGCGACAGCACGGCGGCGGAGGGAGCGGCGGCGGGCCGGGCCGAGGACGCCAGCGCCACGATCAGCACGAACGGCAGGCCGACGAAGAACAACAGCAGGCCGGCGAAGACGCCCGCCAGCACGATCAGGAACTGCTTCATCACCCTCGCCCGCGCCGCGCCGGCCGGCCGCGGCGCGCGACCGG
>CAZZZR010000006.1:0-24456 GCA_964658605.1 uncultured Caulobacter sp.
CGCCGCCGGTCCCGCGTTCGCGGGCGTGCCGATCCCGCTGCCGTTCGGGGCGAAGAAGAAGCCGCCCGTCGATCTGGCCGCGATCGTGCGAGAGACCGGAGCGCCGGCGGTGGGCGGGGCGGTGGTCACCGCCAAGGGCGACGCCTTCCTCGACGTCGCGGGCGAGCGGCGCCGCGGCTACGGCGAGCCCGTTCGGCGCGACGACCTGTGGCACCTCGGCTCCGACACCAAGCCGATGACGGCGACCCTCTTCGCCAAGCTGGTGGAGACGGGCCGCACCACCTGGTCCGCCAAGCTCCCGGCGCTGTTCCCCGACTTGAAGCCCGACCCGGCCTGGGCCGACGCGCGGATCGACGACGTGCTCGCCCACCGGGCGGGGATCACGGACTCCGGCGTCGTCGACCTCGATTTCGTCAGCCGCGCCCACGCCGATCCCCGCTCCGCGTCGGAGCAGCGGACCGCGTTGGTGCGCGCGGTGCTGGAGAAGCCGCCCGCGCGGCCGCCCGGCGGGTTCGAGTACGCCAACCTGAACTACGTGCTGGCAGGCGCCGCGATCGAGCGGCTGACCAAGGCGACATGGGAGGAGGCGATCGCCGCCACCCTGTTCCGTCCCCTCGGCATGGCCTCGGCGGGCTTCGGCGCGCCGCTGGGCTCGCAGCCTTGGGGCCACCAGCCCGGCGACGGAGGGCGGCTGGCGCCGATCGATCCCAAGGGCGGCTCGGCGGACCTTCCCACCGTGTTCGCACCGTCCAGCGGCGTCCACGTCAGCCTGGCGGATTGGGCGAGGTTCGCCCGCCTCTTCCTGACCAACGGAGGCGGTTTCCTCACCGAAGACACGCTGAACCGCCTGTGTCGGCCGTGGGGCGGAGGCGACGGGGAGTACGGCATCGCTTGGCAGGCCTTCGCCGAGCGCGCCTGGGCTCAGGGCCCCGTCCTCGCGCAGGAGGGCACCAACGGCCTCTGGCGCGCCAGCTGCCAGATCGCCCCGGCGCGAGGCGTGGCGATCCTCGCGGTCTCCAACGCCCAGGACGGCGGCGGCGTCGAGGCGGTGAACCGCGCCTCGCTGGCGATGATCAAGGCGTTCGCGGCGTAGCGCGGATCACCCCTCGCCGGCGGCGATCTCCTGCACTTGTTCGAAGGTGCGTAGGCCGGGGCGCTGGGCGGTGACCAGCACCGCCATGTTGCCGGGGAGGTGCTTGTTGTCGGCCATCTTCTCGTGCGCGTCGGGGATGCCCTCCCAGGGGAAGACCTCCGACATGGCCGGGTCGATGCGGCGCTCGATCACGAGCTGGTTCGCGGCGGAGGCCTGCATCAGGTTGGCGAAGTGGCTGCCCTGCACGCGCTTCTGCCGCATCCACAGGAAGCGGGCGTCCATGGTCAGGTTGTAGCCGGTGGTGCCGGCGCAGATCACCACCATGCCGCCCCGCTTGACCAGGAAGACGCTGACCGGGATCGTGCTCTCGCCCGGGTGTTCGAAGACGATGTCGACGTCCTTCTTTCCCGTGATCTCCCAGATCGCCTTCCCGAACTTGCGACACTCCTTCATGTAGTCGCCGAACTCCGGGCCGTTGACGGGCGGCAGCTGGCCCCAGCAGTTGAAGTCCTTGCGGTTCAGAACCGCCTTGGCCCCCATGCTCATCACGTAGTCGCGCTTCGACTCGTCACTGACCACGCCGATGGCGTTGGCGCCCGCCGCCGCGCACAGCTGGGTGGCGAAGACGCCGAGGCCGCCCGAGGCGCCCCAAACGAGCACGTTGTCGCCGGGCGCCAGCACGTGCGGCTTGTGGCCGAACAGCATGCGGTAGGCGGTTGCGAGGGTCAGCGTGTAGCAGGCGGCCTCCTCCCAGGTGAGGTGCTTGGGCCGCGCCATCAGCTGGCGGCTCTGCACCCGGCAGAACTGGGCGAAGCTGCCGTCCGGCGTCTCGTAGCCCCAGATGCGCTGGCTGGAGCTGAACATCGGGTCGCCGCCGTTGCACTCCTCGTCGTCGCCGTCGTCCTGGTTGCAGTGGATGACGACCTCGTCCCCCGGCTTCCAGCGGCGCACCTTTCGGCCCACCGCCCAAACGATGCCGGACGCGTCGGAGCCTGCGATATGGTAGGGCTGCTTGTGCCCGTCGAACGGGCTGATCGGCTGGCCGAGCGCGGCCCAGACGCCGTTGTAGTTCACGCCCGCGGCCATCACGAGCACCAGCACCTCGTCGTCGCCGATAGAGGGCGTCGGCAGCACCTCGACCTGCATGGCGGTGTTCGGCCGGCCGTGGCGCTCGCGCCGGATCGCCCAGGCGTACATCTTCTCAGGGACGTGGAAGGCGGGCGGCACTTCGCCCACCTCGTAGAGATCCTTCTCGAGCGGCTTGTCGAGGACGGTGGTGGACATGCGCAAGGTCCCGGTGTCGTGGCCGCCTCTGTTCGGGCGTGAGGAGGGAGCCTGACTCCGCTTTCGCAACGCGGCAAGTGGTTTTGCACTGCAGCATGATCGGCGGTTAGTCGGAGTTGCCGGAGCGCCGCCCGCTGGTAAGGTTCGCGCCCCGCCGCCTGGAGACGCCGTGCCCGCCCATCCGTTCAGCCTGGAGGGACGCCGCGCGCTGGTCACCGGAGCCGGGCGGGGCCTCGGACGCGAGATCGCGCGCGCCCTGGCTGCAGCCGGGGCCCAGGTCTGGTTGAACGGGCGAGAGGGGGCGCCGCTGGAGGCGCTGGCCGCCGAACTGGGTGGCGGGGCTCGGACGCTCGCCTTCGACGTGACCGATGACGCTGCGACCGCGGGCGCTTTTAGCCGTATCGCGCAGGCGGGCGGACTCGATGTGCTCGTCAACAGCGTCGGCGTTCGCGAACGGCGGCCGCTGGACGGCTTCTCCCGCGCGGACGTGGCCGCGCACCTGGCGGCCAACCTCGTCGCTCCCTTCGACCTCGCGCGCCGAGCCGCCTCCTTGATGCGAGCCCGGGTGGGAGCGGTAGGTGGAGGGCGGATCGTCAACATCACCTCCATCGCCGGCCCGATCGCGCGCGGCGGCGACGCCGCCTACACCGCCGCCAAGGGCGGGCTCGATGCGCTGACGCGCGCGATGGCCGCCGAGCTGGGCTCGGACGGGATCACCGTGAACGCCGTGGCCCCCGGCTACTTCGCCACCGAGGCGAACGCCGAGATGGCCGCCGATCCGGGGGTCGCCGCCTGGCTCGCGCAGCGCACCTCGCTCGGCCGCTGGGGCCGGCCGGAGGAGATCGCGGGCGCGGTGGTCTTCCTCTGCTCGGACGCCGCGAGCTTCATTACAGGCCAGACCCTGTGCGTCGACGGCGGACATGTGGGACACTTCTGAGATGAACGCCCCGATCCACCCCGCTCCGACCCAGCACGCGCCTGACGCGCCGTGGATCTTCCGCACCTATGCGGGCCACTCCACCGCGGAGGCGTCCAACGCGCTCTACCGCGGCAACCTCGCCAAGGGGCAGACGGGGCTGTCGATCGCCTTCGACCTGCCCACGCAGACAGGCTACGACCCCGACCACGTGCTGGCGCGGGGCGAGGTGGGCAAGGTCGGCGTGCCGGTCAGCCACCTGGGCGACATGCGCACGCTGTTCGACCAGATCCCGATCGCGCAGATGAACACCTCCATGACGATCAACGCTCCGGCGGCGTGGATGCTCGCCCTCTACGTGGCGGCGGCGGAGGAGCAGGGGGCGGACGTCAAGGCGCTGCAGGGCACGACGCAGAACGACCTGGTGAAGGAGTACCTATCCCGCGGGACCTACATCTTCCCGCCGCGGCCGAGCCTGCGGCTGATCTCCGACATGATCGCCTGGTGCGTGACAGAAACGCCCAAGTGGAACCCGATGAACGTCTGCAGCTACCACCTGCAGGAGGCGGGGGCGACGCCGGAGCAGGAGCTGGCCTATGCTCTGGCCACCGCCATCAGCGTGCTGGACGAGGTGAAGGCGTCCGGACAGGTCCCGGTAGAGCGGTTCGCGGTGGTGGCGTCGCGCATCAGCTTCTTCGTCAACGCCGGCGTCCGGTTCGTGACTGAGCTCTGCAAGATGCGGGCGTTCACCGAGCTGTGGGACGAGCTCCTGCTCGAACGCTACGGGGTGCAGGACCCCAAGCTGCGCCGCTTCCGTTACGGCGTCCAGGTCAACTCGTTGGGGCTGACGGAGAGCCAGCCGGAGAACAACGTCCACCGCATCCTGATCGAGATGCTGGCGGTGACGCTCTCCAAGAAGGCGCGCGCCCGCGCCGTGCAGCTCCCCGCCTGGAACGAGGCGCTGGGCTTGCCCCGGCCGTGGGACCAGCAGTGGTCGCTGCGCATGCAGCAGATCCTCGCCTACGAGACCGACCTCCTGGAGTTCGAGGACCTGTTCGACGGCTCCCCCGTGGTGGCCGCCAAGGTCGACGCGCTCAAGGCCTCGGCCCGCGCGGAGCTGGCGCAGATCGACGCGCTCGGCGGCTCGGTGGCGGCGGTGGAGAGCGGCTGGATGAAGTCGCGGCTGGTGGACTCCAACACCGCGCGGCTGCAGGCGATCGAGGGCGGCGAGCAGGTGGTCGTCGGCGTCAACCGCTTCACCACCTTCGAGCCCAGCCCGCTGACGGCGGGGGAGGGCGCGATCATGGTGGTCGACCCCGCCGTGGAGGCGCAGGCCGTGGCGCGCCTGGACGCCTGGCGCGCCGCCCGCGACGCGGGCGCGGTCGAGAAGGCGCTGGCCGACCTGGACGCCGCCGCCCGGTCGGGCGCCAACATCATGCCGCCCTCGATCGCCGCTGCGAAGGCGGGCGTCACAACGGGCGAATGGTCGGAGACGCTGCGCAAGGTGTTCGGCCAGTACCGCGCGCCCACCGGCGTCTCCTCCGACCCTCGGCTGTCCAACTCTCCCGAAATCGGCGCGGTGCGGGAGGAGGTGGACCGCGTCTCCGCCAAGCTGGGCAAGCGGCTGAAGGTGCTGGTCGGCAAGCCGGGACTGGACGGCCACTCCAACGGCGCCGAGCAGATCGCCGTGCGCGCCCGCGACTGCGGCATGGACGTCGCCTACGAGGGCATCCGCCTGACGCCCGAGGAGATCGTGGCCGCCGCCAAGGACGGGGCGCACCTTGTGGGCCTCTCGATCCTCTCCGGCTCGCACATGCCGCTGGTGGCGGAGGTGATGGACCGGCTGCGGGCGGAGGGGCTGGACGGCCTCCCCGTGATCGTCGGCGGCATCATCCCGCCGGACGACGAGGCGCGTCTGCGGTCGATGGGCGTGGCTGCGGTCTACACGCCCAAGAGCTTCGACCTGACAGCGATCATGGCCGACTTCGTGCGCATCACCGAGGCCGCGCACGGCTGAGCTGTCGGCAGCTGGGGAACTAAACCGCCCCGCGAGCGCGTTCCGATCCCATGACCGACACGCCCGCCACCGTTCCGGGGCGCCCCGGCCCCGTCGCCACACCCTATGATGCGCCAGACCTTGCGCCGGGCGCGGGCGAGGCGCGGACACCTCACGACGACGCCGCTGAAACCCCTCGCGCCGACAAGCGCGGCGGGTCGCCGCTGGGAGGCTGGGGCCGTCCGTGGCGATGGATCGCCGGGCTGTTCGGCGCGCTGATCCTGCTGATCGTGATCTTCCTCTGGCTGTTCCAGTGGGATTGGCTGCGCGGACCGATCGCGCGCTACGCCTCAGGCCAGATCCACCGCAGCGTGCGCATCGACGGCCACCTGAAGGTGCATCTCCTCACCTGGACGCCCACCGTGCGCGTCGAGGGGATCAAGGTCGGCCAGCCGGATTGGGGCGCGTCGCAGGGCCTGAAGGGAGACATGGCGCAGGTCGAGATCTTCACCGTCGCCGTCAAGCTCATGCCGCTGTTCGCCGGTCACGTGGACGTGCCGCTGTTCGACGTCGAGAAGCCGAACCTCGTCCTCTTCCAGGACGCCAAGGGTCGCGCCAACTGGGACTTCAGCGACCCCGACAAGAAGACGACCGGCAAGCCGTTCAAGCTTCCGCCGATCCAGAAGTTCGTCATCGCCGACGGCCGCCTGAAGGTCACCTCGCTGCAGCGCCAGCTGTCCTTCACCGGCACGATCAACACGACCGAGCGCGCCTCCTCATCGAACCAGGAGAGCTTCAAGCTCGTGGGCGCGGGCACGCTCAACCGCAAGCCGTTCCACATGAACGTCGCCGGCGGCCCGCTGATCAACATCCACCACGACCAGCCCTATCCGTTCGACTTGGACGTCAGCGCGGGCGATACGCGGGTGACGGCCAAGGGCACGGTGCCCCATCCGTTCGACTTCGGCCGGCTGGACCTGCAGGTGTCGATGCAGGGCTCGAACCTCAACGACCTCTACTACCTCACCAAGATCGTGCTGCCGACGACGCCGCCCTACCGGATCGCCGGTCACCTGACGCGCGACGGCAAGATCTACGACTTCACCAACGCGTCGGGCCGGATCGGGGGCAGCGACATCGAGGGGCATCTGCGGGCCGACACTACCAACAAGCGGTTCCTGCTGTCGGGTGCGTTGCAGTCGCGCCTGCTGGACTTCGCCGACCTCGCCTCGCTGTTCGGCGCGCCGGGCAAGAGCAAGGCGGCGACGCCCGCGCAGAAGGCCCAGACCGCCGCGGCGACTGCGGGCGACGGGCGCCTCCTCCCCGACGCCACGCTCAACGCGGAACAGCTGAGGGCGATGGACGCCGACGTCACCTACAAGGCGACCGCCGTGAAGGCGCCCGGCCTTCCGCTGAAGGACGTGGCGCTCGGCGTGAAGCTGAACGACGGCGTTCTGGTGCTGAACCCGATCCGCTTAGGCTTCCCGCAAGGGTCGCTGAACGGCAACGCGCGGCTGGACGGCCGTCCGGCCAACCCGATCACCGACGTGGACCTGAAGCTCACCGACGTGGAGCTCGGCAACTTCGTGGCCGCCGGGAAGGACGGCTCACCCAAGCCGCTCGAAGGCAAGCTCGCGGCGCGGGCCAAGCTGCATGGCGTCGGCAACTCGGTGCACAAGGCGGCCTCGACCGCCGATGGGCAGTTCACCGCCTACATCCCGGGCGGCCACGTGCGCCAGGCGTTCGCCGAACTTCTAGGCGTGGACGCCTCGGCGGGGCTGCTTCAGCTCCTGCGCAAGGACCAGGGCCAGGCCGACATCCGCTGCGCCGTGGCCGACTTCCGTGTGCGTGACGGGATCATGCAGGCGCAGCGCATCGCCATCGACACCACCATCGTGGTCGTCAACGGCAAGGGCACGATCAACCTGGGCGACGAATCGCTCGGGCTGCAGTTCGACGGCAAGCCCACCAAGTTCCGGCTGATCCGCCTGCTGGCGCCCGTCACCATCGGCGGCCACCTGAAGAGCCCGGCCTTCGGCGTGAAGCCCGGAGGCGCGATCGCCCAGCTCGGCGTCGCCGCCGCGGCGGGGGTCGTGCTCGGCCCGGTGGCCGCGATCGTCCCGTTCCTCGACCTGGGGGGGAAGAAGAACATCGACTGCGCCAGCGTGGCGGCCACCGCGAACGCAGGTCCCGCCGCGGTGCCGAACACCCAGGCGGTCCGCCGAGCGCGGGCTCAGCAGGCGGCCAAGCCGGTCAAATAGACGGGCGCGGCGGCCCTAGCGGCCCATCGCCACGGCCAGGGCCTCTCCGATCGGGTCCGAGCCGTTCGGAAGCGCCGAGGGGGAGACCGCCTGGGCCGCCGCCTTGACGGTGGAGGCGACCTGCAGGGCGGCGCGCGCCGCCTGCGTCGGAAGCGGCGTCGAGACGGCGCCGACCGCGCCGACCGCCACGCGCGCCATGATCTGGTTCACGTAGTTGCGGGTCTCGGCGAAGGGCGGCACGCCGTTGTAGCGCATGACCGCGCCGGGTCCGGCGTTGTAGGCGGCCAGCGCCTTGGCGACGTCGCCCCCGAAGGCCACGATCAGCGTGCGCAGGTAGGCCGCGCCGCCCTGGATGTTCTGGTGCAGGTCCTTGGCGTCGACGCCAAGGTCCTTGGCGGTGTCGGCGGTGAGCTGCATCACCCCCATGGCGCCCTTGTTGGAGCGCGCCTCGCGCCGCAGCCCCGACTCCTGCAGCGCCACAGCGCGCACCAGCGCCGGGTCGAGGCCGTTGGTGCGGGCGGCCGAGGCGATCTCGCCCTCCACGTCGCCGGGGGCGGCCGGGGCGGCGATGGCGGCGTAGGGGATGGGTCGTGTGGCGGGGGCGGCGTCGCCCGCGTGCGCGGTGGAGGCCATCGCCGCCAGTCCTAGGCCGCAGGCGGCGGCGAAGGCGGGGCGAAAGGGGGCCGGGACGGTCTTCGCGAAGGCTGAACGCATCGTCTTCCGGGTGGCGACGCCCGCGAAAGGGCAGCTCAGGGTCGCGACCTTAGCGGTCGAATCGCCATGCTGCAGTGCGGCGGTTGGACGCGCCGGCCCGCGCCGGCAGGGGGGCAGCAGCCCAAAACGGCTCGCGCAAACCGGGGGTGGCCTGGAGTTCAGGCCCGCTTGCGCAGCCCGCGGAGCAGCAGTTCGTGGCGGTAGGCGGCCATGTCGACGCAGGCGCGGTCCACCGCATCGCGCACCTGGGCGGCGCGCCGGGGCAGAAGGGCCGCGTCGGGCTCCGTCTCCATCGCTCCGCACGCGGCGGCCAGCGCATCGGCGCCAAGCCCGAGCGCCGCGCCCTTGAGCGTATGCGCCGCATCGCGGGCGGCGGCGGGGTCTTCGCCCTCCAGCACGCGCATCCACAGCGACACCTGCTCGTCGAACAGGCCCAGCACCTCCTCCACGATGGCCTGGTCGTGCCCGGCGTAGGTCTCCAGCCGCCCGAAATCGACGGCGCCACTCAGATCCCGTCGCGCCATGTCCCGATATCTCCCAACGATCGCACACCCTATCCGAGTCGCATGCGATCGGAGGGTCTTCGCCCTTGCGGAGCCGCGCACGAACCGTTAGACGACCGCCTCCCGCGACGGGTCTGCCGCGCGGACGCGTCTTCCGGGGCGCTCTCCGGCGCTTGGCGACGGGTGCATAGCTCAGTTGGTAGAGCAGCTGACTCTTAATCAGCGGGTCGTAGGTTCGAACCCTACTGCACCCACCAAGCCCATGACGGGTTGGTGACCCTCAACTCGGACCATTCTCGCGAGCCGCGAGACTCCGCCGAAGTTTCGCATAGGGCTGCGGGGGTCGCGGCGGCTGTCAGGCCGCGCGGCGTTGCAGAAAAACTGAACCGGCTCTTTGGAACCTGCGGTTGCCGCCGGGAGCTTCGCCGCTACGGTCGCGGCGAACTTTGGGGAACGTGCATGTCCAGCTCCACCATCGACCGCCGCCGCCTGGGGGCGCTGGCCGGCGGCTTCGCCGCGACGGCCGCGTTCGGCGGAACGGCCCGCGCCCAAGGCGCCGTGAAGCTGCTGAACGTCAGCTACGACCCGACGCGTGAGCTGTACAAGGCGATAAACCCCCTGTTCGCGGCGGCCTGGAAGAAGAAGACCGGCCAGGACGTCACCATTGACCAGAGCCACGGCGGCTCGGGCAAGCAGGCGCGCTCGGTGATCGACGGGCTGGAGGCCGACGTCGTGACCTTGGCGCTCGCCTATGACATCGACTCCATCGCGGAGAAGGCCAAGCTCCTCCCCGCCAACTGGCGGTCTCGGCTGCCGAACCAATCCACCCCCTACCAATCGACCATCGTCTTCCTCGTGCGCAAAGGAAATCCGAAGAAGATCAAGGGCTGGGGTGACCTTGTGAGGCCGGGCGTGGGCGTTATCGTCTCCAACCCCAAGACCTCTGGGGGCGCGCGCTGGGCCTATCTGGCGGCGTTCGGCCAGGCGCAGCGGGCGCCGGGCGGCTCGGTCGCCAAGGGCGAGGCCTTCGTCACCGCCCTCTACAGGAACGTGCCCGTGCTCGACAGCGGGGCTCGCGGGGCGACCGTCACCTTCGCCCAGCGCGGCCTCGGCGACGTGCTCCTGAGCTGGGAGAACGAGGCGCACCTGGCGCTGGCGGAGTTCGGGGCCGACAAGTTCGAGATCGTCTCGCCGCCCACCTCGATCCGCTGCGATCCGCCGGTGGCGGTGGTCGACAAGGTGGTGGACAAGCACGGCACCCGCGCCGTGGCGCAGGCCTACCTCGAGTTCCTCTACACGCCGCAGGCGCAGGACGTGATCGGCAGGAACTTCTACCGCCCGATCGATCCGGCGGCGATCCGCAAGTACGCCGGCGCCTTCCCCAAGATCGCGCTGTTCAACATCGACGACACCTTCGGCGGTTGGACCAAGGCGCAGGCGACCCACTTCGCCGACGGCGGCGTCTTCGACCGCATCTACAAGCCCGCATGACGGCGACCGCCCTCGCACCGCCGCGGGGGCGTGGCCGCAAGGCGCAGGGCGGTGCGATCCCCGGCTTCGGCCCCGCGCTGGGGATCACGCTCGCGTATGCCGGGCTGATCGTGCTGCTGCCGCTGGCGGCGCTCGCGCTGCGGCCTTGGGAGCACGGGGTGGGCTTCGCCTTCCGCACCGTGTTCGATCCGCGCGTCACCGCCGCGCTGCGCCTGAGCTTCGGAGCGGCGGCGCTGGCGGCGGCGCTGAACGTGGTCGCCGGCGTGCTGGTCGCCTGGGCGCTCGCCCGCTACGACTTCCCCGGCCGCCGCATCGCCGACATGCTGGTCGACCTCCCGTTCGCGCTGCCGACCTCCGTCGCCGGGATCGCGCTCAGCGCCATCTATGCGCCGAACGGCTGGTTCGGATCGCTGCTCGCGCCGCTCGGGATCAAGATCGCCTACACGCCGGTCGGGGTGTGGGTGGCGATGGTGTTCGTCGGCCTGCCGTTCGTGGTCCGCTCGGTGCAGCCGGTGCTGGAGGACCTGGACCGCGAGGTGGAGGAGGCGGCGACCACGCTCGGCGCAGGGCCTCTGCGCCGGGCGGTGTCCGTCGTGCTGCCGGCGTTGGCGCCCGCGGTGATTTCGGGCTTCGCGCTCGCCTTCGCGCGAGCGGTCGGGGAGTACGGCTCGGTGATCTTCATCGCCGGCAACATGCCGTTCAAGAGCGAGATCGCGCCCCTGGTGATCATCACCAAGCTGGAGCAGTTCGACTATGCCGGGGCCGCGGGGGTGGGGCTGGCGATGCTGGTGGCTTCGTTCGCGGCGCTCCTGGTCATCAACCTCGTGCAACTGCGGGCGGCGCGGAAGGGGCTGACCACGGGCGGGCTCCACGGCGAAGCGCTCCGGCGGCGGCTGACGCCGGGCTCGCTCGCGCTGGTGCTGGCGGCGGTCGCGTGGCTGGCGGTGGTGATCGCCACGCCCCTGGGCGCGGTCTTCACCGAGGCGCTCCGCAAGGGCGTCGACCCCGCGCTGGCCGCGCTGAAGGACCCCGACGCGCTCAGCGCCATCAGGCTCACGCTGCTGGTGGCGGCGATCGCGGTGCCCCTGAACACGGTGTTCGGGCTGGCCGCCTCCTGGTGCATCGCCAAGTTCCAGTTCCCCGGACGGGGGCTCCTGCTGACGATCGTGGACCTGCCGTTCTCCGTTTCGCCAGTGATCTCAGGGCTGGTGTTCGTGCTGCTGTTCGGGGCGAACGGATGGTTCGGACACTGGCTGCAGGCGCACGACGTGAAGATCGTCTTCGCCCTGCCGGGGCTGGTGCTGGCCACCGTCTTCGTCACCCTGCCGTTCGTCGCGCGAGAGCTGATCCCGCTGATGCAGGCGCAGGGGACCGACGAGGAGGCCGCAGCCACCACGCTCGGCGCTCGGCCGCTGACCGTCTTCCTGCGCGTCACCCTGCCCAACATCCGCTGGGCGCTGTTGACAGGCGTCCTCCTCTGCACCGCCCGCGCCATGGGCGAATTTGGCGCGGTGTCTGTCGTTTCCGGCCATATCCGCGGACGAACCAACACGCTGCCGCTGCACATCGAGGTGCTCTACAACGACTATGACATGGTCGGCGCCTTCGCCTGCGCCGCGCTGCTGGCGCTGCTGGCGCTCGTGACTCTGATCGCGAAGGCGGCGATGGAGAGGCGGGTGGGCGTGGAGCCGGCCGTCGCAGGGATCCGCGCATGACCTCGACCGCCGCCGCACAGGCGGACGCCGGCTTGACCATCAGGGGCGTGAGCAAGGCGTTCGGCCGCTCCGCCGCGCTGGAGGGCGCCGACCTCGTCGTGGGCGAGGGCGAACTTCTGGCGCTGCTCGGACCCTCGGGTTCGGGCAAGACCACGCTCCTGCGCGTGCTTGCGGGGCTGGAGACGCCCGACGCGGGCGAGGTCACGTTCAAGGGCCGCGACCTTCTCAGCCAGAACCCGCGCGAGCGGCGGATCGGCATGGTGTTCCAGCACTACGCCCTGTTCCGCCACATGACCGTGGCGCAGAACATCGGCTTCGGCCTGCGCGTGCGCCCCCGCCGCGAGCGACCGTCGAAGGCCGACATCGCAGCCCGGGCGGAGGAACTCCTCAGGCTCGTGAAGCTGGACGGCTACGGCAAGCGCTATCCCTCCGAGCTCTCCGGAGGCCAGCGCCAGCGGGTGGCCTTCGCCCGAGCCCTGGCGATCGACCCGCAGCTCCTTCTGCTCGACGAGCCCTTCGGCGCGCTGGACGCGCAGGTGCGGGGCGAGCTGCGCCGCTGGCTGCGCGAGGTGCACCAGGAGACCGGCGTCACCACCGTGCTCGTCACCCACGACCAGGAGGAGGCGCTGGAGACCGCAGACCGGATCGCGGTAATGAACGCCGGCCGCGTGCTCCAGTCCGGCGCGCCCGAGGCGGTCTATGCCGACCCCGCCGATCCCTTCGTGTTCGGCTTCCTCGGCGGCGAGGCGAAGCTGCCGGCGAGGCTGGACGGCGAGCGCGCCTGGTTCGGCGACCACGGCGCACCGTACGCGAGCGGGGTGGGGGACGCCGTCGCCCACGTCCGCCCCGAGGACCTGCAGATCGCGCCGGACGGGGAGGGGATCCCCGCACGCCTCACCTCCGTGCGCCGCGTCGGTCCCTGGACTCGCGCGGAGCTCGTGCTCGACGGCGGGGCTGCGATGGAGGCGGTGCTGCCGGCGGCGCAGGCCGACACCCTGCGCGAGGGCGAGGCGGTGCGGGTGCGGCCCCGGCGCTTCCGCATCTACGGCTGAGGCGCCGCGCGGCCCTGCCGCCTTGACGCCGAGTCCCGGAGCGCGGACACCCTCGTCTCCGTGAGCTTCGCCCAGCCCCGACCCGAGTACGAGCCGGCCCCCGAGTCGGGCGTGCGCGCGGCGGATGCGCTGGCCGCGCTTGGCCGGGGCGCGGCCTGGATCGGCGCCGTTCTCCTCGGCCTGGTGGCGATCGCGGGGGTGCTGATCGCCGCCTACGCCGCCTGGCTGTTCCACGACCTGCCCAACGCCGGCGACCTGGCCGACTACCGTCCGCCGACCTCCACCCGCGTCTACGCCTGGGACGGCACGCTGATCGGGGAGTTCGGCAAGGAGCGGCGCATCTTCGTGCCCTACGACCAGATCCCGCCGCAGCTGATCCGCGCCTTCCTCTCGGCGGAGGACAACCGCTTCTTCTCCCACGGCGGCATCGACGTGCAGGGGCTGGGCCGCGCGTTCAGCCGAGACGCGGTGAGCCTGGTGCAGGGCAAGCGGCTGCAGGGCGGCTCCACCATCACCCAGCAGGTCGCCAAGAACGTGCTGCTCAACGGCGAGCAGAGCTTCGGGCGCAAGCTGAAGGAGGCGATCCTCGCCCGGCGGCTGGAGCAGACGCTCAGCAAGGAGCGGATCCTCGAGCTGTACCTCAACGAGATCTGGCTCGGGAACCACAGCTACGGCGTGGCGATGGCGGCCTACAACTACTTCGGCAAGCCTTTGAACCAGCTGACTCTTGAGGAGATGGCCTACCTGGCCAGCCTGCCGAAGGGGCCCGCCAACTACGATCCCGTGCGCCGCAAGACCGCTGCGATCGGCCGGCGCAACTGGGTGCTGGGGCAGATGGTGGAGAACGGCTGGGCGACGGCGCCGGCCGCCCGCTACGCCATGGGACAGGACCTCGTCACCCAGGCCCGGCCGCAGCGCGCCGCCTACAAGGACGCCGACTACTTCATGGAGGAGGTGCGCCAGCGCGCCGTCGGCACCATCGGCAAGGACGCCGAGGAGAGCGGCCTCTATATCCGCACCACGCTCGACTCACGGCTGCAGACGGCGGCGCGGGTGGCGCTGATGGCGGGGCTGGAGCGCTACGACCGCCGCCACGGCTGGCGCGGCGCCTGGGGCCACACCGACCTGCAGCCCGGCTGGGAGAAGGCCGCCCAGTCCAAGTCCCCCGCGTCCGAGCGGCGCGCGTGGCGGGCGGCGGCGGTGGACCGGGCCTCCGGCGGCGGCGTGCACGTGATTCTGCCCTCCGGCGGGGCCGGGGAGATCGACGGGGCGGACGTCGCCTGGGCGCGCGCGGGCAGGAAGCCGCTGGAGGTCGGGGACCTCGTGTTTGTCGAGCCCCGCGAGGGCGGCAAGGTCTTCGACCTGCGCCAGACGCCGATCGTCAACGGGGCGCTCGTCGCCATCGAGCCGCATACGGGCAAGGTGCTGGCGCTGGTCGGCGGCTACAGCTTCAGCCTGTCGAACTTCAACCGCGCGACCCAGGCGATGCGCCAGCCGGGCTCGGCCTTCAAGCCGTTCGTCTACGCCACCGCGCTGGAGAACGGCTTCACCCCCGCCTCCATCGTGCTCGACGCTCCGATCAGCCTGCCGGGCGCCAACGGCTCGACCTGGAGCCCGGAGAACTTCGAACACGACTCGGCCGGCCCGCAGCCCTTCCGCAACGGCCTGGTCTACTCGCGCAACCAGATGACCGTGCGCATCGCCCAGGCCACGGGCATGAAGAAGATCGTCGACGCCGCCAAGCGCGACGGCGTGGTCGACAGCATGGCGCCGGTGCTGGCGATGGCGCTGGGGGCGGGCGAGACGACGCCCTTCCGCCTCACCGCGGCCTACGCCGCCTTCGCCAACGGCGGCCGCCGGATCGAACCGCACCTGATCGAGGAGGCGACCGACCGCTCCGGCAAGCCCGTGTGGCGGGCCGACGCCCGGGCCTGCCCCCGCTGCGACGCCGCCTACGCCGGGCAGGACAGCCCCCGCGTCGATCCTCCGGGGGCGCAGGTGATGGACCCGGTGACCGCCTACGCCATGACGCTGATGCTGCAGGGCGTCGTCCAGAACGGCACCGCCGCGGCCGCCGGCGCCGCGCTCGGGCGGCCCCTGGCCGGCAAGACCGGCACCACCAACAGCTACCGCTCCGCCTGGTTCGTCGGCTACTCGCCGGACCTCGTTGTCGGGACCTTCGTGGGCTTCGACGACAACCGCAGCCTCGGCGACCGCGAGACCGGCGCGGTGGATGCGGTGCCCATCTTCATCGACTTCATGAAGGACGCGCTGAAGGGCGTGCCCGTGACGGACTTCGTCGCGCCGTCCAACGCGAAGATCGTCTCCGTCCACGGCCACAACGAAGCCTTCCGGCCCGGCACCGAGCCCAAGCCGCGGCCCGTTCAGGCACCTGAGGCCGCCGCCCTGATCGGTGCGGACGGAAAGCCCGTCGGCGGCCCCATCCCCTACGGCAAGCTGAACGCGCCCGCCGCCGCCCCGCCGCCGCCCGAGCCCAAGACCGCCCCGCAGGACCTGAACGGCCTGTACTGAGCGCTTCGGGGCGGGGTTGAGTCGCGCGCCCCTTTCCGCTATCAGCCCGCCTCCGACGACGGGTCCGCCCGCCGCCGATCCTGTCCGAGAACCGCGGGCCGATCCTCCGGGTGACGCTTAATCATCGCGGGGAGACTGGGTGAACCGTTCCACCGCCCCGCGGCGCACAGCCGCGCGGTCGGCCGTCCGGCTTTTCCTTGAGGACAGTCCTATCGCGTCCCGTTCGGAGCCTCGGCTCCGTGCGAGCCGCAGCGGCGTGCGGATGGTCCGGGCGCCGTCTTTCGACTGGAGACCGCAATGGACCGCGCACAGAAGGCCGCATCGGTCGAGACGCTCAAGGGCGTGTTTGATGCCGCCGGCGCCGTGGTCGTGACCCACTACCTGGGTCTGACCGTTGCGGAGATGACCGACCTGCGTGGCAAGCTCCGCAAGGAGGGCGCCTCGCTCAAGGTGGTGAAGAACACCCTGGTGAAGAAGGCCATGGCCGAGTCCGGCGAGAGCGCGCACGCGCTGTTCACCGGCCCCGTCGCCATCGCTTACGCGCCGGACCCTGTCTCCGCCGCCAAGGTCGTGACCGACTACGCCAAGACCAACGACAAGTTCACCGTCGTCGGGGCGTTGATGGGCGCGACCGTGCTGGACGCGAAGGGCGTGGGGGCTCTGGCCACCCTGCCGTCGCTGGACCAGATCCGGGGCCAGCTCATCGGCCTCATCCAGGCTCCGGCCACGAAGATCGCGGGCGTCGTCCAGGCCCCCGCGGCGCAGCTCGCGCGCGTCTTCAACGCCTACGCCACCAAGGACGCCGCGTAAGCGCGCGCCCGGCCGTCATCTCCGCCTGACCTGAACCCTCAACACCCTCAAGGAAGAACCCAATGGCCGACCTCACCAAGATCGTCGACGACCTCTCCAAGCTGACCGTGCTGGAAGCCGCCGAACTGTCCAAGCTGCTCGAAGAGAAGTGGGGCGTCTCCGCCGCCGCTCCGATGGCGATGGCCATGCCCGCCGGCGGCGGCGCGGGCGCCGCTCCGGCGGAAGCGGCCGAAGAGCAGACCGAATTCACCGTCATGCTCGTCGATGGCGGCGACAAGAAGATCAACGTCATCAAGGAAGTCCGCTCGATCCGTTCGGACCTCGGCCTGAAGGAAGCCAAGGACCTCGTGGAAGGCGCCCCGCTCCCCGTGAAGGAGAACGTCTCCAAGCAGGAAGCCGCCGACCTGAAGGCCAAGCTGGAAGCGGCCGGCGCCAAGGTCGAAGTCAAGTAAGCCGACCCAGCCTCACGGCTGATCGGGCGAGGGCCCCGGGGAGCGATCCCCGGGGCCTTCGCTTTGCGCGCTCGGGGGTCGAGGGTGCGGGCGTTTTGAGAGCTCTGAGACCGATGCCCGCTAAAGCCGCCTTCCTGCTGTGGCTCGTGTTCCTCACGACGTGGTGGCTCGCCGCGGGGTGGGTGGCGAAGGGGACGGTTAAGGCCGGGCGGCGGGAGCGCGTCGCGTGGTTCCTCGGCTTCGGGCTGGGGTTCGGCCTGTTGTTTTCAGCTCCCGCGGGCGGGATCGGGCATCGGGTGGCGACGATCGGCTTGTCGTGGCCCCGAGCCTACCTGCCGCTGTGGCGCGCGCCCGCGGCGGTCGGTTTCGCGCTCCTCGCAGGAGAGGTCGGCGCCTTCGCATTCGGCTGGTGGGCGCGACTGCACCTCGGCCGGCTGTGGTCCGGGATGATGACGCTGCGGGAGGGCCACCGGGTGGTGGACACCGGGCCCTACCGTCTCGTGCGCCACCCCATCTATACCGCCTTCATCGCCGCCGCCTGGATGCTAGCGCTGATCGAGGCGACCCCGGTCACCCTTGCGGGCGCGGCGGTGCTGACGCTGGTGACGGGGCTGAAGGCGAGGGCAGAAGAGGGCTTCCTGCGGCGGGAGCTGGGGGCTGCCGGCTACGACGCCTACGCCGCGCGGACGCCGATGCTCGTGCCCTTCCTGCCTCGGCCCTGATCCCCGGTCAGTCGCAGGCAAACGCGTGAGCCCGGCGGGCGGTGGCGTCCGGCGGCGGCGCTGGCTATATCGGCGCGCTCATGCTGCACCCCCCCGACGACGACTCCCGGCTGAAGAAGCTGCGCTTCCGCAGCTGGCGGCGCGGGTTCCGCGAGGCCGACCTGATCCTGGGCGGGTTCGCGGATGCGCACCTGGGAGAGCTGGACCCGGCGCAGCTCGACAGGTTCGAGGCCTTGCTGGCCGAGAACGACCACGACCTCTACGGCTGGGTGATCGGGCGCGAGCCGACTCCGAGCGCGTTCGATCACGATGTGATGGACCGGATCAAAGCCTTCCGGCTGCCGTTGGAGCAGGCCCACACAGGATTCGCCGGAACCTGACCGACTGATGGACATCGCAAAGCTCGCCAAGGCGCCCGGCCGTATCGACCTGGCCGGCGCCCCGGAAGGGTTCGACGCCCTCGCCGCCGCCGACCTCGCCCGAGAACACGCAAAGGCGGCCAGGGGCGGGGTCACGCTGTTCATCGCGCGCGACTGGCCCCGGGCGGACGCCTTCGCGGGTTCACTCGGCTTCTTCGCGCCCGAGCTGCCGACCCTGCGGCTGCCCTCCTGGGACTGCCTGCCCTACGACCGGATCGGACCGTCGCCGGGCGTCTCGGCGATGCGCATGGCGACGCTGGCGGCGTTGGCGCAGCGGAAGGTGGCGGACAAGGAGCCGCTGGTGGTGATCGCCACCGTGCCCGCCGCAGGCCAGCGGATGCCGCCGCGCGCCGCCATCCTGGACGCTACCTTCCAGGCCAAGGCCGGACAGGAGGTCGATACCGCGGCGCTGGAACGCTACTTCCAGGTCAACGGCTACGTGAGGGCCTCCACTGTCAACGAGCGGGGCGAGTACGCCGTCCGCGGCGGGGTGATCGACGTGTTCCCGCCGGGCGCCGACGAGCCGGTGCGGCTGGACCTGTTCGGGGACACGCTGGAGTCGATCCGCGGATTCGATCCGCTCACGCAGCGCTCCAACGACAAGCGGCAAACCGTCGAGCTGCTGCCGGTCTCGGAGGCGCTGCTCGACAAGGACTCGATCTCCCGCTTCCGCACCGGCTTCGTCCGGGCGTTCGGCGGCGCGGGAGAAGACCCGCTCTACGCGACGGTCAGCGAGGGCGGGCGCCGGGCGGGCATGGAGCACTGGCTGCCGCTGTTCTACGACCGGCTGGAGACGGTGTTCGACTACGTGGGCGACGGCGCCCTGGTGCTGCTCGACCATCTGGCGTTCGAGAGCCGGGACGAGCGGTGGGCGCTGATCACCGACGCCTACGGTGCGCGGCGCGAGGCGTCCAAGGCGCGAGGCGGGTCGAACTACAAGCCGCTGCCGGCGGAGGCGCTGTACCTGTCGCCCGACGAGTGGGCGATGGAGCTGGAGTCGCTGAGCTGGCGCGCCTTCACGCCGTTCAAGCGCGAGCCCTCGCCGACCTCGGCCGATATGGGCGCTGATCTGGCCCGCGACTTCGCGCCCGAGCGTGCGCAGGACAGCGTCAACCTGTTCGAGGCGGTCGCCGCCCACGCGAACGCGCTCCAGAAGGCCGGCAAGCGGGTGCTGTTCGCGAGCTGGAGCGACGGGTCGTCCGACCGGCTGGCGTCCATGCTGGGCGACCACGGGCTGAAGGGCGTGCGCTTCGCCAAGGATTGGGCGGACGTCACCTCGCACGGTGTCGCGGGGACCAAGCAGAAGCCCATCCAGCGCGTGGTGCTGCCCGTCGAGCACGGCTTCACCACCGACGAGCTGGCGGTGATCTCCGAGGCGGACATCCTGGGGGATCGGTTGGCGCGGCCGCGCAAGAAGCGGCGCGCTTCGAACTTTCTGGCGGAGGCGACTTCGCTGACGCCGGGGGACCTCGTCGTCCACATCGACCACGGCATCGGCCGCTACGACGGGCTGAAGACGCTGGACGTGGCGGGCGCGCCGCACGACTGCCTGGACCTGCAGTACGGCGGCGAGGCCAAGCTCTACCTGCCGGTGGAGAACATCGACCTCCTCACCCGCTACGGCAGCGAGTCCGAAGGCGTTCAGCTGGACAAGCTGGGCGGCGCCCAGTGGCAGGCGCGCAAGTCCAAGGCCAAGGAGCGGCTGCGGGTGATGGCCGAGGGCCTGATCGCCATCGCCGCCGCCCGTGCGCTGAAGCACGGCGAGGAGGTCGATCCACCTACGGGCCTCTTCGACGAGTTCTGCGCCCGCTTCCCCTACGAGGAGACCGAGGACCAGCTGAACGCCATCGGCGACGTGCTCTCCGACCTCGCCAGCGGCAAGCCGATGGACCGGCTGATCTGCGGCGACGTGGGCTTCGGCAAGACGGAGGTGGCGCTGCGGGCCGCCTTCGTGGTCGCCATGAGCGGGCGGCAGGTGGCGGTGGTCTGCCCGACGACGCTCCTGGCCCGCCAGCACTTCAAGACCTTCAGCGAGCGGCTGGCCGGATGGCCGATCAAGGTGCGCCAGCTTTCCCGCATGGTCCCGGCCAAGGAGGCGGCGGAAACCCGCGACAAGCTGAAGACCGGCGAGGTGGAGGTGGTGATCGGCACCCACGCCATCCTCGCCTCCAGCGTCGGGTTCAAGGACCTCGGCATGGTGATCGTCGACGAGGAGCAGCACTTCGGCGTCAAGCATAAGGAGCGGCTCAAGGAGCTGCGCGCCGACGTGCACATGCTGACGCTCACCGCCACGCCCATCCCGCGCACCCTGCAGATGGCGCTCTCGGGCATCCGCGAGATGTCGATCATCGCCACCCCGCCCGTCGACCGGCTGGCCGTGCGCACCTACGTGCTGCCGTCCGATCCCGTGACCATCCGCGAGGCGCTGCTGCGGGAGAAGTACCGCGGCGGGCAGGCCTATTTCGTCGCGCCGCGGCTGAAGGACTTGCCGGAGCTGGAGAAGACGCTGCGCGAGCAGGTGCCCGAGGTGAAGGTCGTCGTCGGCCACGGCCAGATGAGCCCGACACAGCTCGAGGAGGTGATGGGCGCCTTCTACGACGGCCAGTACGACGTGCTGCTGTCGACCACGATCGTCGAATCCGGCCTCGACATTCCCAGCGCCAACACCCTGATCGTTCACCGCGCCGACATGTTCGGCCTGGCCCAGCTGTACCAGATCCGCGGCCGCGTCGGCCGCTCCAAGGCCCGCGCCTACGCCTACCTGACCACCCATCCCGAGCGGCAGCTGACGGAAGCGGCGGAGAAGCGGCTGAAGGTGCTGCAGAGCCTGGACAGCCTGGGCGCCGGCTTCCAGCTCGCCAGCCACGATCTCGACATCCGGGGCGGCGGCAACCTCTTGGGCGACGAGCAGTCCGGCCACATCCGCGAGGTGGGCGTCGAACTCTACCAGCAGATGCTGGAGGACGCGGTGAACGCCATCCGTGCGGGGGAGGGGAAGGCGACGCCGGACCCCCGAGCCTGGTCGCCGCAGATCAACGCCGGCGCCGCTGTCCTCATCCCCGAGGACTACGTGCCCGACCTGAACGTGCGCCTCTCCATCTACCGCCGCCTGTCGGAGGCCGAAAAGCCGGAGGACCGGGAGGCGCTGGCGGCGGAGCTGATCGACCGCTTCGGCCCCCTGCCGCAGGAGGCGGGGCAGCTTCTAAAGGTGGTCGGCATCAAGGGGCTGTGCCGCCAGGCGGGCGTGGAGAAGATCGACGTGGGGCCCAAGGGCGCAGTCGTCGCCTTCCGTGGCGACGCTTTCGCCAACCCGGGGGGACTCGTGCAGTTCATCACAGCCCGCGCGGCGGAGTGGAAAATCCGCCCCGACCACCGCGTGGTGGTCAAAGGCGAGTTCGACAGTCCCGAGCAACGTCTGGCGGCGGCGGAGAAGATCGTGGGCCAACTCGCCAAAGTCGCGCTTGCGGCCTGAGTGCATCCGGAATCGGAGCTTGGGCGTTCTTCCGCCGAGATGGTCGTCGAGGAACGGCCCGAGCTTCAGCGAGCCAGACCTTTGAGCGACACCAGCGAGCTGCCCCCCGGCGGCCCCGCGCCTCATATCGAGGCCCACGGCGGCAGCAGCGGCGTCGACGACCGCAACAGCGACCTGTTCTTCGCGGCGGTCGAGACCACCCGGATGCCGATGACGGTGACCGACCCGCACCAGCCGGACAACCCGATCATCTTCGCCAACAACGCCTTCATCCAGATGACGGGCTATTCGCGCGAGGAGCTGATCGGGCGCAACTGCCGTTTCCTGCAGGGCCCCGAGACCGACCGCAAGCAGGTCGATGAGGTGCGCCACGCCGTCGAGGCGCGCGCCGAGTTCGCCACCGAAATCCTGAACTATCGCAAGAACGGCTCGACCTTCTGGAACGCGCTGTTCATCAGCCCGGTCTACGCCACCAACGGCGATCTGCTCTACTTCTTCGGCAGCCAGCTCGACGTCTCGCGCCGACGCGACGCCGAGGACGCGCTGCGCCAGAGCCAGAAGATGGAGGCGCTGGGCCAGCTCACCGGGGGCATCGCCCACGACTTCAACAACCTCCTGCAGGTCATCGTCGGCTATATGGACAGCCTGACCTGCCAGGCGGAGCAGACGGGCGACGCCCGCATGATGCGCCAGCTCGACGCGGTGGCGGACGCCGCGCAGCGGGCGACCAAGCTGACGCAGCAGCTCCTGGCCTTCTCGCGCAAGCAGCGGCTTGAGGGCCGGGCGATGAGCCTGAACGCGCTCGTCGACAACATGGCCGACATCGCCGAACGCACGCTGGGCGCGGCCATCCACTTCCGCCGCGAGCTGGCGCGCGACCTTTGGAACGCCAAGATCGACCCCGTGCAGAGCGAGCTGGCGCTGCTGAACATCGTCATCAACGCCCGCGACGCCATGCCGGACGGCGGCACGGTGACCATCCGCACCGCCAACCGCGTCTTCGAGGATGCGGGCGATGACCTTCCGCGCGCCCTCTCCCCCGGCCGCTATGTCGAAGTCGCCGTCACCGACACCGGGGTGGGCATTCCGCCCGACGTCCTGGGCCGGGTGATGGACCCGTTCTTCACCACCAAGGAGGAGGGCAAGGGCACGGGGTTGGGCCTCTCGTCGGTCTACGGCTTCGCGCGCCAGAGCGGCGGGGCGGCGGAGATCGAGAGCGAGGTCGGCGTCGGCACCACCGTGCGTCTTCTGTTTCCCGCCACCGACCAGGCCGTGGCCCGCGCCGCCGTGAGCGACCGCGCCATGGACCGGGGAGGCTCCGAGACCATCCTCGTGGTCGACGACCGGCCGGAGCTGGCCGAGCTCGCCCGCTCGATCCTGGAGGATGCAGGCTACACCGTGGTTACGGCGCACAACGGCCGATCGGCGCTCGAGGTGCTGGAGCGCGAAACGGGTGTTCGGATGCTTTTCAGCGACCTGATCATGCCCGGCGGCATGAACGGGATCACTCTGGCGCGGGAAGCGCGGCGGCGGCGGCCCAAGCTGCGCGTGCTGCTGACCACGGGCTACGCCGAGTCTTCGCTGGAGCGAGGAGATGCAGGCAGCGGCGAATTCGAGCTGATCGACAAACCCTACCGTAGAGCCGACCTTGTCCGCCGCGTGCGCCTGGTGCTGGACGGCCCGACCGGAGTCGGCTGAGGCGTAAGCGCTTGGGCGGCGGACCGGCTCAAGAAGCGCTGACGCCGCGCCCCGCCCATCGCCTGCGACGTGCTCGCGCTTGAACCCGGGCGCGGCGGGGCCAAGTATCGCTCCGACCCAGAATCCGTCGCCCGAGTCGTGGGGGCGGAAGCGAGGCGTCAGCCCTCCCGCCGGCGCAGAACCGCGGCGACGGGGCGGCCCCGCAGCAGCGGCCGGGCGCGGCTTACCCTCGCGCCGGCCAAGGAGTGAAGAGTATGAGCGACGTCCGCATCCTGCCCGTGCTGCCCCTGCGGGACATCGTGGTTTTCCCGCACATGGTGGTGCCGCTGTTCGTGGGCCGCGAGAAGTCCGTGCGCGCGCTCGAGGAGGTGATGAAGGGCGACAAGTCGATCCTTCTGGCCACCCAGCGCAATTCGGCCGACGACGAACCGGAACCCTCCGCCATCTACGACGTGGGCGTGATCGCCCAGGTGCTGCAGCTCCTGAAGCTGCCGGACGGCACGGTGAAGGTGCTGGTCGAGGGCAAGTCGCGCGCCGCGGTCCTGAAGTTCACCGGCCAGACCGACTTCTTCGAGGCCGAGATCGCCGACCTGGACGAGAGCGGCGAGAGCGCCGACGAGGCGCAGGCGCTGAGCCGGGCCGTCGTCGAGCAGTTCGAAAACTACGTGAAGCTCAACAAGAAGGTGCCGCCCGAGGCGCTGGCCGCGATCCCCCAGATCGCCGAGCCCGGCAAGCTGGCCGACTCCATCGCCGCGCACCTGTCGGTCAAGATCGCCGACAAGCAGCAGCTCTTGGAGATCTTCGACGTCGCCAAGCGGCTGGAGCGCGTCTACGGCCTGATGGAGGGCGAGATCAGCGTCCTGCAGGTCGAGAAGAAAATCCGCTCGCGCGTGAAGCGCCAGATGGAGAAGACGCAGCGCGAATACTACTTGAACGAGCAGATGAAGGCGATCCAGCGCGAGCTGGGCGAGCAGGACGACACGCGCGACGAGCTGATGGAGCTCGAGAAGCGCATCAAGAAGACCAAGCTCAGCAAGGAAGCCCGCACGAAGGCCGACGCGGAGCTGAAGAAGCTGCGCAACATGAGCCCGATGTCGGCCGAGAGCACGGTCGTGCGCAACTACCTCGACTGGCTGCTGTCGATCCCTTGGGGCAAGGCGAAGGCCAAGACCATCGACCTCGTGGAGGCCGAGCGCATCCTGGACGAGGACCACTACGGACTGGAGAAGGTCAAGGAACGCATCCTCGAGTATCTCGCGGTGCAGGCGCGTACGGGCAACAACAAGGGGCCGATCCTGTGCCTCGTGGGGCCGCCCGGCGTCGGCA
>CAZZZR010000007.1:0-7297 GCA_964658605.1 uncultured Caulobacter sp.
CCCGCCAGGATCATGAAGCCGCCCATGGTGGGCGTGCCCTTCTTCTCCAGCACGTGGCGCTCGATGCCGTCGGTGCGGATCGGCTGGCCCTTGCCCTGCTTGGCCTTCATCCAGCGGATGAAGCGGCTGCCCATCGCCACCGCGATCAGCTGCCCGGTGAAGATCGCCGCGCCCGAGCGGAAGGTGAGATAGCGCAGCAGGTTGAACGCCGGGATGTGGATGTGCTGGTTCTCCAGCAGCTGCTGCAGAAGGTAGAGCATCTAGGCCTCCAGCTCCCGCAGCGCCTGGACCACCAGCGACGCCTTCGACCCGTTGGAGCCCTTGACCATCACCACGTCCCCGTCGCGGACGGCCGCCGTCACCTGCGGCGCGAGCTCGACGGCGGTCGGCGCCCAGCCGCCGCGGCTGGATGGCGGCAGCTCGTCGTAGAGGCGGCGCATGAAGGGGCCCGCGGCGAAGACGAGATCCACGCGGGCGGCCTCGATCGGCTCGGCGAGGCTCGCGTGCATGGCCTCGGCCGTCGACCCGAGTTCCAGCATGTCGGTGAGCACGGCCAGCTTACGCCCCTTGCGGCGCGACAGAGTGTCAAAGGCGGCGCGCATGGAGATCGGATTGGCGTTGTAGCTCTCGTCGATGAGCGTGAAGTCGCCGTGGGCGAGCGCGACGCGACGCTCCGCCCCCCGGCCCGCGAGGGGGGCGAAGGACGCCAGCGCCTCGATCCCGACGTCGATGGGCGCCCCCGCCGCCTCCAGCGCCAGCAGCACGGCGAGGCTGTTCTTGCCCCAGTGCGCGCCCCGTTGGGCGATGGGGAAGTCGAGGGGACGGCCGTGGAGGGTGGCGACCACTCTCCCTTCCCCCATCGAGGGGGAAGGGAGAAGACGGGCGTCCGCGCCCTCCTCTTCCCCAAACGTCAAGACCTGCGCTCCCGCCGCCCGCGCCGCTTCGCCCAACACGCCGAACCACGCGCCGTCCGCGTCGAGCACCGCCCCCCCGCTCGGCTCCAGCCCCTCGAAGATTTCCGCCTTGGCCTTCGCCACGCCCGCCTCGCCGTCGGCGAAGTTCTCGGTGTGGACGGGACCGACGTTGGTCACGACCGCCACGTGCGGCCTCACCAGCCGAGACAGGGGGCCGATCTCGCCCGCGTGGTTCATGCCGATCTCGAACACGGCGCAGCGGGTCTCGCGCGGCATGCGGGCGAGCGTCAGCGGCACGCCGATGTGGTTGTTGAACGACTTGATCGAGCCGTGCGCCGCGCCCGCCAGCCGGAGCGACGCCAGCAGCGCCTGGGTGACGCTGGTCTTGCCGACCGAGCCCGTCACGGCGATCCGCTTCCCGTCCGCCCGGTCGCGGGCCGCGGCGCCCAACGCCTCCAGCGCCTTGAGCGTGTCGGGCACGAGCACGAACGGCCCGCCCTCGACCGGCCGCGACACCAGCGCGCCCGCCGCCCCCTTGGCGAAGGCGGCCTGCGCGAAGTCATGCCCGTCGCGCTCGCCAGCCAGGGCCACGAACAGGTCGCCGGACTCGAGCTCGCGCGTGTCGAAGGTCACGCCCGTGGCGGCGAAGTCGGCGCCCTGCGCGGCGCCCGAGGTGGCGGCGACGATCTCGTCACGCGTCCAGAGGGGGGAGTCAGCCATCGCGGCGCAGTCTATCGAGCGCCGCCTGCGTCTCCGCAACGTCGTCGAACGGGTGGGTGACGCCCGCCACCGTCTGGCCCTGCTCGTGGCCCTTGCCGGCGACCACCAGCACGTCCCCCTCGCGCAGCTGCTCGGCGGCGGCGCGGATGGCGGCGCGGCGGTCGCCCACCTCCAGGGCGGAGGGCGCGCCCGCCTTCACCTCGGCGCGGATGGCGGCGGGGTCCTCGGAGCGAGGGTTGTCGTCGGTGACGATGGCGAGGTCGGCCAGCTCAGCGGCGGCGGCGCCCATCAGAGGGCGCTTGCCCCGGTCGCGGTCGCCGCCCGCGCCGAACACCACGATCAGCCGGCCGTGAGCGTGGGGGCGCAGCGCCTCCAGCACCGTTCGCAGGCCGTCTGGCGTGTGGGCGTAATCGACGTAGGCCTCCCCCGCATCGGCGTCGGTTGAGACGCGCTGCAACCGGCCCGGCGCACCCTGCAAGCCCTCCAGCGCGCCGAGCACCGCTTCGGCGTCCTCCCCCGCCGCGATGCACAAGCCCGCGGCGACCAGGGCGTTGGAGGCCTGGAAGGCGCCCGCCAGCGGCAGCCGCACCTCGTAGAGGCGCCCGCCCGCGTCGATCCGCAGGCTCTGACCGAAGGGCTCAGGGCTCCGCTCCAGGAGGCGCAGCGCCTGCCCCGCCTCGCCCACCGACAGCACCGTCTGCCCGCGAGTGACGGCGGCGGCGGCGAAGCGGCCGAACTCCGCGTCGTCGGCGTTCAGCACCGCCGTCCCGCCGCGCGGCAGCAGCCGCTCGAACAGCTCCAGCTTGGCCTGCCGGTAGGCCAGCATGTCGGGGTGGTAGTCGAGGTGGTCCTGGCTGAGGTTGGTGAACCCCGCCGCCTGGATGCGCAGCCCGTCGATGCGCCGCTGGTCGAGGCCGTGGCTGGAGGCCTCCAGCGCCAGGTGGGTGACGCCACGCACGGTCAGCTCGGCCGCCAGCCGCGCCACCTCGGCGGCGTCCGGCGTGGTCAGGCCCGGCGGGGTCAGCGCCTGCTCGCCCGTGGGGCCGGACACCTGCACGCCCAGCGTGCCCATGCTGGCGGCGGTGCGGCGGAGGCGCGCGAAGATCTGGCGGCAGAAGGTGGCGACGCTGGTCTTGCCGTTGGTGCCCGTCACCGCCACGCAGGTCGCGGGCTGGTGGCCGAAGAAGGCGGCGGCGGCCAGGGCGTAGGCCCTGCGCACGTCGTGCGAGCGGATCACCGGGATCGGCGCGATCGTCTCGTCGCCGGCGAGGATCGCGGCGGCGCCTGCGGCGACGGCGGCGGGGGCGAAGGCGCGCCCGTCCACCTTCGTCCCGGGCAGGGCCGCGAACAGGAAGCCCGGACGCACGGCGCGGCTGTCGGCGGTGACGCCCTTGATCATCGGATCGTCGGCGAGCGGCCGACGCAGGAGGTCGGACAGGCGGACGGACGTCACGGCCGTCCTGAGGTCGGGCGCGGCGTCACAGCGGGCCAGTGGCCGCCTCGTCGTCCACGGGCTTGGCGACGGCGGGGTTCTTGGGCGGGTCGAAGGGGGTGGCGGCGACGCGCTGCACGCCCAGGAACGGCGCGATCCGGTCGATCACCCGCCCCGCGGTGGGGGCCGCGTTCCAGCCCGCCGTCATGAACCCGAAGGTCTTGGGCGTGGCGTGCGGCTCGTCGTAGAGCACGAGCACGAGGTAGCGCTGGCCGTCCACGGGCCCGTCGGTCGGGAACACCGCCGCGAACGACGAGACGTTCTTGGAGTTGTCGTAGCCGCCGCGCCCGGCCTTCTGCGCCGAGCCGGTCTTGCCGCCCACCCGCAGGCCCAGCGCGTCAGCCTTCTTCCCTGAACCTTCCGGCATGACGACGTTGTCGCGCATGAGTCCCAGCATCAGGCGCGAGGTCTCCGGCTTGATCACCCGGCGGCTCTCCAGCGGCGCGTTGGGCTGGCGCTTGAGGATGGTCAGCGGGTGCCAGACACCGCCGTTCATCAGCGACCCCACGCCCGCCGCCATGTTCAGGGGGGAGACGCCGATCGCCTGGCCGAAGCTGGCGGAGGCCACCGTGGAGTCGTCCCACTTCTTCGGCACCAGCGGGCGGGCGGCCTCGGTCAGCTCCACCTTGGCGGGGGCGAACAGGCCGTAGCGGCGGAAGTAGTCGGTCAGCCGCCCGGCGCCCGCGTGCAGGGCGATCTTCGCGGTCGAGATGTTGGAGGACATGATGAACGCCTCCTGCATCGACAGGATGTTCTCGCCCTTGTGGTAGTCGTGGATCGCCCGGTTGCCGATCACCAGCGGCTGGCTGGCGTCGAAACGCGAGGCCATGGTCTCCACGCCCGAGTCCAGCGCCATGGCGAAGGTGTAGGTCTTGAAGGTCGAGCCCATCTCGAACACCGAGGAGGCGGCCCGGTTGAGCATCCCGTTGGGGTCGGCCTTGCCGGGCGCGTTGGGGTCGAAGTCGGGCAGGGACGCCATCGCCAGGATCTCGCCCGTTCGGATGTCGGTGACGATCCCGACCGCGCCCTTGGGCGTGAACTCGGCCACGCCCTTGCGCAGCTCGTCCTCCAGCGCCGCCTGCACGCGCAGGTCGATGGAGAGCGGCACCGTCCCGCCGCCGCGCGCCGCCTCGACGATGGCCGGGTCGAGCGCCTTCTCGGCGCCGGCGATTCCGTGGCCGCCCGAATCGGAGAACCCGATCAGGTGGGCGGCGGTGGCGCCGAGCGGATAGACGCGCCGCGCCTCCTCTTCGAAGCCGACGCCGGGCAGGCCCAGGTCGCGCACGCGCTCGCGCTCCTGCGGGGTCAAGCCGCCGATGAGATAGGCGCGACGGTCGCCACGCAGCGCCCCGTCCAGCCGCGCCTTCGACAGCTCCGGCAGGGCGGCGGCGAGCCCGCGGCGCACCTCCGCCTTGTCCCAGATCTCGTGCGGGTCGAGGTAGAGGCCGTAATGGGTGAGGTCGAGCGCCAACAGCTGGCCGTTGCGGTCCACCAGATCCGCGCGCGCGGCGGCGGGCATGGGCGGGGCGTATTCGCCGGGGCCGGCGTGCGAGAACAGCGCCCGCTGCCCGGCCGCGACGCTCACCGCCACGAAGGCGCAGGAGAACAGGGCGAGCACGGCGAAAATCCGCAGGCGCGTGTCGTCCACCGCGCGGTCGGCGGCGCGGGCGCGCTCGAACGCATGCTCCAGCGCCCACATGGCGTCGACCACGCGCCGCCACGCCAGCGCGGGCGAGACCCCGGGGTGGGGCTCGACGCGAACGTCGTAGTCGATGCGGCTCATCGGGCCACCGCCGCGGCCGGCGCGGGCGCGACGGCCAGATGCCTGGAAATCTCGGGCAGGCTGTCGACCGGCGCCTCGCGCTTGGCGTCGGCGGGGGCGAGGCCCAGGTAGTCGGTGGAGAGACGCGCCAGGCGCTCCGGCGTCTCGAGATGGGCGAGTTCGGCCTTGAGCAGGCGGACCTTGTGGCCCTCCTCCGCAATCCGCTGCTCGACGTCCCCGATCTGCGCGCTTTCGCGTCCGGCCCCCGCCTTGAAGGCGTAGACGCCCAGGATCAGCACGGCCAGGCACGCCACCGAGGCGAGCTCGACCACGCGGAAGCCCTTGAAGCGGCGGTTGAAGATGTCGCTCAACCAGCTCATGCGGCGGCCTTCCAGGGAGGAGCGTCGGTGCGGACGGCGGCGCGCAGCCTGGCGGAGCGCGCGCGGGGATTGGCGGCGGCCTCGGCGGCGCTCGCGGCGGTCGCGCCGTTGCGCAGCAGGCGGAAGCTGGGCGCGGCGACGGGCGTCGCCGCCAGGGGGAGGTGCCGGGAGCCTGCGGGTGTTCTGCCCGTGCGCTCGGCCAGGAACGCCTTCACGATCCGGTCCTCCAGGGAGTGGAAGCTGACGACCACGAGTCGGCCGCCCTCGGTAAGGATTCGTTCCGCCGCGACCAGTGCGCGCGACAGTTCGCCCAGTTCGTCGTTCACCGCGATCCGCAGCCCTTGGAACACGCGGGTGGCCGGGTGAATCGGCGCGCCGCGACGTCCGCCGACCGCCTTCTCCACCGCGGAGGCCAGGTCGAGCGTGCGGGTGAAGGGCTCGGCCGCCCGGCGGCCCACCAGCACGTTGGCGATGTGGCGCGCCTTCTTCTCCTCGCCATAGTCGCGGAAGATGCGGGCCAACTCCTCCACCGGCTCGCGGTTGACGAGGTCGGCGGCGGTGGGCCCCTCCCCGGACATGCGCATGTCCAAAGGGCCGTCGTGCATGAAGGAGAAGCCGCGCTCGGCCCGGTCGATCTGCATGGACGAGACGCCGACGTCGAACACGATCGCATCCGGCGCGGACCGGCCCGCCAGCGCCTCCTCCAGCGTGGAGAAGGGCCGCGGCACAAGGCGGAAGCGGTCGGGGAACTCCGCGGCGAGCGCGGCGGCGGCGGACGCGGCGGTGGGGTCGCGGTCGAAAGCCGTGACGTCGGCGCCGCGCTCCAGGAAGGCGCGGGTGTAGCCGCCGGTGCCGAAGGTCATGTCGACGACGTGTTCACCCGGCTTGGGCGCCGCGGCCTCCAGCACCTCGGAGAGCATGACGGGGACGTGCGGGCGCGCGCTCATGCGGCGGCGCCCCGTTGCCGCGCGCGCATCTCGGCGAGGCCCGCCCGCGCCGCCTCGCGCTGCACGGCGCGGTGAGCGCGGAAGGCGTCGCGGTCCCAGATCTGGAAGCGGTCGCCCAGCCCCACGATCGCCACCCAGTCGGTGAGGCCGAACTGCGCGCAGAGCTCCTCCGGCAGGACGATGCGGCCGGCGGTGTCGAAGCCCAGCCGGCTCATGCCGGAATAGACCGTGGTCTCCAGCGCCGAGCGGAGCGGATCGCCGAACGGCAGCTCCTCGATCAGGCTCTTGTACTGGTTGAACAAGGCCTGCCCCCCGCCCTCCAGGCAGTCCGCCTCGATCGAAGGGAAACAGACCACGCCGTCGAACGGCCCGGCGCTGAGGGCGCGGAACTCCTGCGGCACGACGATGCGGCGCTTGGCGTCCAGCTGCTTCTCGAAGGTCGAGAGAAACACCCCGCCAAGCCCCCCGTTCGCGCCCCGCCCGGGTCCCGCCGGGCCCTGTTGGGTTAACACGGGACAAATTGGGCTGCAATGACACTGAACCGAACTGGCACAGTCGCGGACAAGGTGTCGCGTGCCGACCACAAGTTATGAACAGCTTGTTTACAGAACAGGATAAGAACAGATCGCGGCCCGATCGCGGCGACTCCAAGCGGCGCAAGGAGTCGCGGTCAAGCTTGCGCGATCGCGGCCGCCGCCCTGTGGACGGCGGGGCGCGATGGCGTGGGCCAGACGGCCTGTAAGCCGGGTTCTGTGCCGCCCCTCCAAGGAGGGACGCGGCGGCCATTCCTCTGGACCGACGCTCGCGCGCCGGTTCTCGCGACCAACCCGGACCTGCTCGGGGCGGCGACGCCCCTGCCTTCCCCTACTGGTACGCGGGAGGGCGCGCGGTCCCTATTCGGTCTTGCTCCAGGCGGGGCTTGCCATGCGGGGCGCGTTGCCGAACCCCCGGTGCGCTCTTACCGCACCCTTTCACCCTTACCCCGGATCGGGTCCGGGGCGGTCTGCTCTCTGTGGCGCTGTCCCTGAGATCGCTCTCGGCGGGCGTTACCCGCCGCCTCGTCGTCGTGGAGCCCGGACTTT
>CAZZZR010000007.1:7307-22697 GCA_964658605.1 uncultured Caulobacter sp.
ATCGGGTCCGGGGCGGTCTGCTCTCTGTGGCGCTGTCCCTGGGCCAAAAATCGCTCTCTGGCCCGGCGGGCGTTACCCGCCGCCTCGTCGTCGTGGAGCCCGGACTTTCCTCGACCTTCCATCGCTGGAAGACCGCGACCGCCCGGCCGTCTGGCCCGGGCATGGGTGTGACCGATGCGGCGCGCGGGGTCAATCCGGCCCGTCTTCGCCGAGCGAGTCTTCGCTTACCTCTACCCCGGCGTCCCCTACGACGACAACTTTCCCGTCGCCATGATCGCCGAGGCGCTGGAGCGGGTGCGCAAGGGGCAGTGCCGGCGGCTGATCATCAACGTGCCGCCGCGAAGCCTGAAGTCGCAGCTGGCGTCGGTGGCGATCCCAGCCTGGCTGCACGGCCACGACCCCAGCTTCAAGATCGTGACCGCCAGCTACGGGCAGGAACTGGCGGAGGACCTGGCCCCCGACACCCGCGCGATCCTGCAGTCGGCCTGGTACCAGCGGGTGTTCCCGGGCACGCGCATCGACCCGGCCCGCTCGGCGGTGCACGCGCTGGAGACGACCGTGGGCGGCGTGCGCAGAGCCACCTCGGTAGGCGGCGCGCTGACCGGCTTCGGGGCGCAGGCGATGATTATCGACGACCCGACCAAGCCTGAGGAAGCGTACTCGGACACCGAGCGCAACCGCGCGAACCGCTGGTTCCGAAGCATCGTCCTCTCGCGGCAGAACGACAAGACCACCGCCGCCATCGTCATCGTTATGCAGCGCCTGCACGAGGACGACCTAGTCGGCCACGTGCTCGATCTTGACGACTGGGGGTGGTGAGCGGCCTCTAACTCGTCGTCGTCGCTCCATGGCGCCGCCTGCCCTCGTGGCGGGCGCCGTCGTCGGCGTCGGTGTCGACGCAGAAGCCCTTCCAGAGCTTGTTGAAGCTGCGGGATGGCCGCAGTCGCCAATCTGCACCACGTTGCCCATGGCGATGAAGATTTGGAAGCCCGTGTAGCCGCCAAAGCTGTTCTTGTCGTTCACCTCCCCGCATAGAACTGGCAATCCAGGCCGCTTGCGGAAGGTGATGCCGCCGGCGACCGGCCGACGTACGAAGCTTGCCACTTCCAGGCGCTCCCGCGAAAGGCGGATGGCTCCAGACCGGCGGGATCAACGGGCGAAACAGGATTTCACGAGATGCTACGTAAACGTGGCACGCCTCCAGATGATCGCGAAGCAGGAGCCAGCGAAAGGTAACGTCTTTGCCGGCGTTGGAGTTGGCATCGAGGACGACCGTCAGGCGCGGCGATAGTTCTTGGAGTACGGTGGAGGGTAGCTTGCCCACCCAGGTCGGCCTGCTCCACGGTTTGATTGACCAGCTACCGCGTCGGGCAGAGGTACAGCACGCGCTCCCTGAGCTTCCGTCTGCGCCATTCGGCGATAAATAGACCGACCAGAGTTTTCCACTGCCGGTAGGCAATTGGAGGGCGCCGTCACTCTCCCCTAACATCTGGTCACTGTAAGCTCGCAACGTATCGCGTTGGTGCGTCATCACGTCCGGCAGCTTGCGCCGAGTGAGCGTCTGGAAGAGCGTCGCCGGCGAGTCCGGAGTCCGGAGTGATTGCAAGGGCGGCTCCTGGCGCAACACGGGCGCGGCCATCAGAACCTATGCGCGCCGCCCCTGTTCCAGAGGGTCCGCCCGGAGGGGAGCCGTAGCGGCTTGCGGCCGGCCAAACTGTCGCGGCGAACAGCCCATCACTCGCTTGAAGGCGGCGCCGAAGGCGCTCTCCGACTCGTAGCCCATCATGGGGGCCAGGACCGCGACCGAGGTTCCCGCCGTCGCCAATCGGCGCGGCGAACCGCAGCGCGGAAGCGATGCGAAGATCGGCCCACCTTTCAAAAATGAAATTCACGAGATCCTGGCCGTTCGGCTGACGTTGCTGCACGGCGAGTGGACTCTCGCCGTCAATCGCATCCCCCCCGCCCCCGCGTTCGCCGACGACGACGTGGCCCGCCTGCAGGCCGTCGTCGCGCCCCTCGAGCAGGCCCTTCGCCTGCGCGAACGACTGGAGCGGCGCGAGGCGGAGCCTTCCGGTGCGGTGCTGGATCAGATTTCGACCGGCGTGATCAATATCGCTCCGGACGGCCAGGTCCGCTCCACCAATCTCCAGGCGCGGCGGTGGCTCCAGCGTTCGGCGGGGCTGTCGGTCCGGCGGGGACGGCTGCACCTGGACGATCCGGAGGCCGCCGACCGCCTCCAGGTCTCGCTGGAAACCGCCCGGCGCGGCGAACGCGCGGACGCGGTCCTCCTCGCGCATCGCCGCGAGGCGCCGTCGCATCTCGCCCTGGCGGCCGGCGACGGGGGGCCGGACAACGGCCTCCTGGTCTTCCTGTACGCCATGGACGACAACGCCGCGCACGACAGGTTGCTGCAGCGGCTCTTCGGGCTGACCTCCTCCGAGGCCGAACTCGCCCGCCTCCTCATCGCCGGCGCGACGCCGCAGGAGGCGGCCGACCGGCGCGGGGTGCGGATCACGACCGTGCGGTCCCAGATCACCTCGATCCTCACCAAGACCGGCGCCCGGCGGATGACCGAGGCGGTGGCGCTCCTCTGCACCCTGGCGTCGAGCGCCCCTCTGGATTGAACCTCGGGCGCCGCCCCTCGATCGCCGCCGCCGGATGCGGCGAAGCGGGGGAAAGACGCCTTCAGCCGCCCGGTTTCGCGTAATTGGGGAAGGCGGGGCGCTGCACCGTCGCGGGCGGGCTCTTCTTCAGGGCGTCCAGCGCCAGGGCCACCGCCGCCTCCAGCTGCGGGTCGTGCCCTGCGGCGACCTGGGCGGGGTCCTGCTCCACCACGTAGTCGGGATCGACGCCGTGGTTCTCGACCTCCCACTCGCCGCTCGGGTTGAAGAAGCCGACCGAGGGCGAAGTGACGTGGCCGCCGTCCATCAGGACGGGGATGTCCCCGATGCCGACCAGCCCGCCCCAGGTGCGCTTGCCCACGACCGGACCGACCTTCTCGTGCTTGAACAGCCACGGCAGGTAGTCGCCGCCCGATCCCGCCGATTCGTTGGAGATCATCACCTTGGGGCCGTAGATGGCGCCCGCGGGCGAGTGCTCCACCGCGCCGTATCGGGGCTGCCAGTAGCTATCGAGCTTCCGCCCCAGCACTTCTACCACGTAGTTGGCCACCTGGCCGCCGGCGTTGAAGCGCTCGTCCACGACGGCGCCGTGCTTGTCGGTCTGGGCGAAGTAGTAGCGGTTGAAGGCGGCGAACCCCTCGCCGCCGGTGTCGGGCAGATGGACGTAGGCCAGCCGGCCGCCGGAGAGGTCCGACACGCGGCGCCGGTTCCCCTCCACCCAGTCGAGGTAGCGCAGCTTCGCCTCGCTGCGCACGGGGATGACGGTGACGTCGCGAGCCGCGCCGCCGCTCGCGGGCGCGATCTTGAGCTCCACCGCGTGGCCGGCCGTGCCTTCCAGCGCCTGCTGGATGTCGGCGTCGGGCGAGAGCGGCTGGCCGTCGACCGCCAGGATGGCGTCGCCCTCGTGCAGGTCGAGCCCCGGCTGCGCCAGCGGCGCCTTGGCGTCCGGCGACCAAGAGCCGCCCGTGTAGATCTTGGCGATGCGCCAACGGCCGCCCTGCACCACGTAGTCGGCGCCGAGCAGGCCGCCCGGCACCTTCTTGGGCGTCGGGATCGCCCCGCCCGACCCGCGCAGGTGGCCGACGGAGAAGGCGCTCAGCATCTCCTGGAACAGGTAGTTGAGGTCCGAGCGCGACTGCACGCCGGCCAGGTATGGCTCCAGCCGCTTCTCGGCGGCCACCGTGTCCACCCCGTGGAAGGCCGGGTCGTAGAAGTAGGCGCGCTCGATGCGCCAGACCTCGTGGTACATCTGCGCCCACTCGGCGGCGGGATCGACCCGCACGGCCACAGCGTCGAGCTTCACCTCGCCTGTCTTGTCCTCGTCCTTCACCGGCTTGTCGGCGGCCACGACCCGGTAGGTCGGCTGCGGCGGCTTGCCGGAGGGATCCGGGCCGCCCGGGGACGGCGGCGGCGGGAGCGCCAGCAGCAGCTTCTCGCCGTCGGCGGAGACCTGGTAGTCCATCACCTCGTCGACCAGCTTCTCGGCCTTCCGGTCCTCCAGGGTCCAGCGGCTGAGGGAGCCCGCGGGCGGCTCCTCGCTGTCGAAATCCGGCGCCTCGCTGTCGGTCACGAAATAGAGCACGCCCGGCTTGCCGGTCTTGAGGCTCCGGTAGGCCTTCGGCGGCAGGGGCAGGGCTGCGACGCGGGCGGCGATCTCGGCCGGGGTCAGCGCCGCGAGGTCGACCGGCGTGGGAGCGGGAGGCGCGGGCGCCTTGGGCGCGGCCTTGCCCCTGGCGGCGGCCCTCTCGTCGCCCTGGCGCCCGGCGGGGGTCGCGTCGTCCGCCTCCTTCGCCTTGGCCCGAGCCTCCGCCGCGGTCTTCTCGTCGTCGCTCTCCGGCGCCACCGGCGACAGCACGCCCTTGGCCAGCGACACCGCGTAGGCCGAGCTCGCCGGACGGTAGAGGTCGCTGGACATGTCCAGCCCGTACTGGGCCGCGCCCGCGTTGTTGCTGGCCAGGAAGTACAGGTACTTGCCGTTGCGGTCGAAGGCGGGGTCGCGCACGTCGGCCATGGCGTCTGTCAGCTGGGTGACGGCGCCGGTCGTCGCGGACCACAGCATCAGCACGTGCATGTGGCTGGCGGTGGAGTGGGCGTAGGCCAGCCAGCGCGAGTCCGGCGACCAGGCCACCCCGTCGCTCGACCGCGCGAAGCCGCCGAAGACGTCCGGCTCGCCCACGGTGGAGAGCCTGCCGGTCACGGTGTCGAGCACATAGGTGTGCAGCCGGTTGTCGCGGAAGGCGATCTTCTTCGAGTCCGGCGACCACACCGGGCGGAAGTAGTAGGCCGGCTCCGGCGCGAGCTTGAACTTGCGCACCGCGTTCGGCCCGCCCTCCTGCGCGCCGGTCTGCGAGGCGACGTGCAGGGCGTAGAGGCCGTCGGCGTCGGAGAAGTAGGCCACCGACTGGCCGTCCGGACTCCACGCCGGCTGGCGCTCGGCCGCGCCCGGGGAGTTGGTGAGGTTGCGCACCGCGCCGTGCTTGATCGGCACGGTCAGGATCTCGCCGTGCGCCTCCACCGCCACCCGCAGGCCCGTGGGCGAGACGGCGACGTTCTCCACCTCGTCGGCCACGTTCAGGATGCGCGGGCGCACGTCGGGCAGGTCGCCCGCCACCTCCGCCTCTACGCGCTGCGGCTGCTGGCCGGGGACGAGCGTGTAGATCTCGCCGAGCCGGTCGAACACCAGCGTCTCGCCGTCGGTGGAGAGGCTGCGGATGTCCGGCCCCGTGTTGTGGTAGACCTCGGCCAGGGCACCGGTCGCCGGGTCGTAGCTGAACACGCCGACCGGTCCCTTGCGGGCGGACAGGAAGTAGAGCTTGCCGCCGGCGTAGACGGGCGAGAAGTCCGACGCCGTCTCGTGCGGCACCTCGGTCGACTTCAGCCCCGGCAGGGTGGTGATCCAGACCGTGCCCGCCATGCCGCCGCGGTAGTTGCCCCAGGCGGTGTAGCGGTCGAAGCCGAACCCGAAGGCCGACGCCAGCGGCGAGTAGGCGATGGCGCCGCCGTCCGGCGACATCTGGCCCGCATAAGCCATCGGCAGCGGCAGCCGCGTCGCCACGCCCCCGTCCGCCGGCACGGTGTAGAGCTGGGTGTAGCGGCTGGCCGACGCCCGGTTCGAGCGGAAGATCAGGCTCTTGCCATCCCGCGACCAGGCGACGGCCGAGTCGGGCGAGGGGTGGTAGGTCACTCTGTGGGGCACGCCTCCGGTGACCGGCACGGTGTAGACGTCGATGTTGCCGTCGTACTCGCCGGTGAAGGCGATGGTCCGACCGTCGGGCGAGAACAGCGGCGCGTTCTCGATGCCGACGCCTGTGGTCAGTCGGGTGGCGCGCCCGCCCGCGCACGGCACGGTCCAGATGTCGCCGCCGTAGCCGAAGGCGATGAGGTCGCGGCTGATCGCAGGTTGCTGCAGGAGCCGCGGCGGATCGGCCGCCCTCGCCGCCGTGGAGACCGCCACCATCGCGCACAGAGCCGCGGAAGCCTCGAGCAGGCGCACCAGCATCATCCCCCCTTCATTCCTGGCGACCAGCGTTCCATGGACCTGCGCGCCGGGCAACAGCGCCTAGAGGTCGCCGCCGGCCGGCGCGATCGGCGGGTTTCGCCAGCGGCGGCCGGTCGCGCCGACCCGGTGGACGCCAAGTTTTCCGGGACGAATCCGACGACCGCAGCCCCACGCCGAGAGGCGGCGCGAGGACCGACGGCCGAAGCCGCGATCAAGCGCCCCGGTGGGGTTGATGCGCTCTCGCCGCTGACCGCGCTGACAGACACGAGGCGCGGTTTGACTTATCCGGCGCGCGCCGCCATACACGCGCCCTTCGCGCTCCCGGACCCGTCCGGCGGCGTGCGAAGCCCATGACGGGTGATCCGGTCGCCGCCGTTGCAATCGCCTTCCGCACAGCGCGGGAGGCCGGCCCGGGTCTGACGTGAGACGAACACGATGTCCAAGCGCATCAGCGCCAAGTACAAGCTCGACCGCCGGATGGGCGAGAACCTCTGGGGTCGCCCCAAGAGCCCGGTCAACCAGCGCCAGTACGGCCCCGGCCAGCACGGCCAGCGCCGCAAGTCCAAGGTGTCGGACTTCGGCCTGCAGCTGCGCGCCAAGCAGAAGCTCAAGGGCTACTACGGCAACATCACCGAGAAGCAGTTCCGCAAGACCTACGAGGAGGCCGCCCGCCGCAAGGGCAACACCTCCGAGAACCTGATCTCGCTCCTGGAGTCGCGGCTGGACGCGGTGGTGTACCGCGCCAAGTTCGCGCCGACGCCGTTCGCGGCCCGCCAGCTCGTCAACCACGGCCACATCCAGGTCAACGGCAAGCGCGTGAACATCGCCAGCTACAGCGTCAAGGCGGGCGACGTGGTCGCGGTGCGCGAACGCTCGCGCAACATGGCGCTGATCCTGGAGGCGGTGGGCTCGTCGGAGCGCGACTTCGCCGAATACGTGCAGGTCGACGCCAAGGGCCTGACCGCGACCTTCGTGCGCGCGCCGGAGCTCTCCGAAGTGCCCTACGCCGCGAAGATGGAGCCCAACCTCGTCATCGAATACTACGCCTCGTAAGCGGCGCAGGACCGGCTGACGCGAAGGGCCTTGGGGGCGACCCCGGGGCCCTTCGTCGTCAAGGGGCGGTTGCAGGGACGGCGGCTCGCATGGCAGATCAAGGCGAGCCGACGAGGAGCCCGCCGTGATCCGTTCCGCCGCCCTGGCGCTGTCGCTCCTGCTCGCCGCACCCGCGCTCGCCCAGACACAGGCGGCGGCCGCATCGGCCGCTCCGCCTCCAGCGCCGGACTACGCCTCTCCCGCCGCCTGGGCCTGCCGCCCGGAGGCGCCGGGCGCCTGTGGGGGCGACCTCGGGGCGATGGCCGTGGCGAACGACGGGACGCGCACGCCCGACCCCTTCGCGCCCGCCGCCGACCCGCCGGTGGACTGCTTCTACGTCTACCCCACGACCTCGGCGCAGGAAGCGGACTACGCGACGGCGGAGCGCGAGCCCGCGGTCGACCATACCGTCCACCTCCAGGCCGCGAGGCTGGCGTCGCGCTGCCGCGTCTACGCCCCGCTCTACCGTCAGCTGACCTCCGCAGGCTTGAACCGGGCGCTGGCCGCGCACCCGGACAACGACCTGAACTGGGACCTGCCCTACCAGGACGTGCGGGCCGCCTGGCGCCGGTACCTGGCGCACGACAACCACGGCCGCGGCGTCGTGCTGGTCGGCCACAGCCAGGGCTCCATCCTGCTCGCGCGGCTGCTGGCGGAGGAGATCGAGGGGAGCCCTGCGCACCGCCTGCTCGTCTCCGCCGTGCTGGCGGGCCATCCGGCCGTGCTGACGCCCAAGGGCGCGGACGTCGGCGGCACGTTCAAGTCCACGCCCCTTTGCCACGCCAAGGCGCAGAGCGGCTGCGTGGTGGTGTGGTCCAGCTACCCGGCGACGGCGCCGGACGGTGAGACCCGCGTCTTCGCCCGCGACCAGAGAGGCATGGTCGCCGCCTGCGTGAACCCGGCGGCCCCGCAAGGCGGCCCCGCCCCGCTGCGACCCGCCCTCGCCCGGCCCTCCATCGCCCCCGCCGCCGACCCGCCCTTCGTCGAGCCCGTGGGCCAGCTCACCGGCGCGTGCGAGCCCGACGGCGGCGGCACGGTGCTGAAGGTGACGGTGCTTCCGGGCCGCTACGCCGAGCTGATGACCACCATGCTGTCCCGCGTGGGCCGCTCCCCCGCCTGGGGTCTCCACGGGCTGGACGTCGGGCTGGTCGAGGACGACGTCTCCGACCTCATCGCGGCCCAGTCCGCGGCCTGGACCGCGGCGAAGCGCTGACGCTCTACGCCGCCTTCGCCGCCTCGGGGTGGGCGAGGGCGTAGCCGGCCCAGGCGTCCTGCGCGGCGCGTTCATACTGCACGGGGACCGGCGAGGGCGCGCCCAGCGCATGCGCCGCGCGCCACGGCCAGCGCGGGTCGTCCAGCACTGCGCGGGCCAAGGCCACGAGGTCGGCTTCGCCCGAGGCTACGATCGTCTCGGCCTGATGCGGGTCGGCGATCATGCCGACGGCGAACACCGGCAGGCCGGGCACGCGCTCCCGCACCTGCGCAGCGAACGGCAGCTGGTAGCCGGGTTCGCGGCCCGGGATCTTGGCGGTCGGCGTCAGGCCTCCGCTGGAGATGTGGACGTAGTCGTAGCCCAGGTCCTTCAGCCGCAGGCTGAACGCGGCGGCCTCCTCGGGGGTGACGCCGCCGTCCTCCCAGTCCGAACCGTTCATGCGCACGCCCAGCGCCTTGTCCCGCGGCCACGCCTCGCGCACGGCGGCGGCGACCTCCAGGGGGAAGCGCAGGCGGTTGTCGAGCGAGCCGCCGTAGGCGTCGGTCCGATGGTTGGCGAGCGGAGAGCAGAACTCGTTGAGCAGGTAGCCGTGCGCGGCGTGCAGCTCCACGAGGTCGAAGCCCGCGCGGTCGGCGCGGCGGGCGCTGGCGACGAAGGCGTCGCGGATGCGGGCCATCCCGGCCTCGTCCAGCGCTTGCGGCGTATGCCAGTCGTCCTTGAAGGCGATGGCGGAGGGAGCGAAGGTGGTCCACGCGCCTTCTTCGGCGCGCAACGCGCGACCCTTGTCGATCCAGGGCGCCGTGGTCGAGGCCTTGCGGCCCGCGTGCGCGAGCTGGACGCCCATCTTCGTCGCGCTGAAGCTGCGGATTCCGTCGAGGATCAGCGCGAAGGCCCGCTCCTGCTCGTCGGTCCACAGCCCGGTGTCGCCGGGGGTGATCCGCCCGGCCGCTTCGACGCCCGTCGCCTCGACGATGACCAGCCCCGCCCCGGAGATCGCCAGCGAGCCCAGGTGCTGCATGTGCCAGGGCTGGGGAACGCCGTCCTTGGCGCTGTATTCGCACATGGGGGCGACGACCAGCCGGTTGGGCAGATCGACGCCGCCCAGCCGGATGGGGCTGAACAAGGCGCTCATGGGGTCTCCTGGAGGTAAGGGCGGCGAACGCGCAACGCCTCGCCGGGGACGTCAGGCGGCGATCGCGCCCTTGTCCTGCAACAGCGTCTTCAGCTCGCCCGCGGCGAACATCTCGCGCACGATGTCCGAGCCGCCGACGAACTCGCCCGCGACGTAGAGCTGCGGGATGGTCGGCCAATCGCTGTAGCTCTTGATGCCCTGGCGCAGGTCGTCGTCCTGCAGCACGTCCACGCCCACGAAGTCGGCGCCGAGGTGGTCCAGGATCTGCACGGTCACGGCGGAGAAGCCGCACCGCGGCTGGTCGGGCACGCCCTTCATGAACAGCACGACCCGGTTGTCCTGCACCGTCTTGGCGATGAAGTCGTGCACGGGGTCGGCGGAAGTGGACGGCGCGGCGTGCGCGGCTGAGGTCTCGGTGAGGTCGGTCACGGCGGCGGCTCCTCGGCGGGCGGACGGACGACGATCCAGCCCGGACGCCAGCTAAGCGCGCCCACGCCGCGGATCAAGGCGCCGAACTCTGACGATCGCGCGAGCGCAGCTTCATGCGGGTCCGCGTTCAGCCGTGGGCGGCGAAGCGCGCCATCTCGATCTGCGCCGGCATGCCGGTGGGAAGCTCGCGCTCAGCCACGGCGGCGAGCCGCTCGACATCCTCGGGCGTGAAGGCCTCGATCACCACGCTGGCGAGCGCGGGTTCGGTCAAGGCGTAGGCCAGGCAGATCTCGTCGGGGGACCAGCCGGGCGTGCGCCGCATGAACTCGTAGCCGCCGGTCTTCTCGATCGGCGGCGGCCGCTTGCTGAACTTGAACAGCCCCCGCCCTGCCGGCGCGGCGCTGCTGGCGGCGGCGGGTCCCGCCCCCAGCTCGGGGTAGGAGTCCTGGCCGATCACGAACTTGCCCCGCTCCACGGCGTTGCGGATGCGGTTGCGCTCGGGCCATCCCGCCTGGAGGTTGTAGGCGCAGACCAGGGCGTCGATCTCCGCCCGGTGGCGGCCGCGGTCGAAGGCCTCGCCCGAGGCGCCCACGCAGGTGACGCGCTCGGACGCCTTAGCCGCCGCGAGCGCGTGCAGCAGCTCCATGTCCAGCTGCGGCCACTCGTCCAGCACCAGGAGGTCGAGGTAGCCGAGCCGGCTGGCCAGGAGCGCGTTCTCCACGGGGCCCATCACGGCGTCGCGGCCCGTGCGGGCCTCCCAAGGCGTGCGCAGGCTGACGACGACCATCTCGCGCTCGACCGCCAGCAGGCCCTTGCCCAGGGCGCGGGCGACGTCCGGATCCGCCGAGCGCAGCTCGAAGCTGTTCACGCCCGACTCCAGCGCGGCGTAGACCAGCTTAACGCGCGCCGCGTCGCCCTTCGGCTCGTCGCCTACGACCAGGGTCACCGCCGAAACGGTGCGGCCCGTGACGCCAAGCGGGCGATAGCGCATCGCCTCAGGGGGCTCCGGACGACGTCGGGGATGGCGGCCGCGTTTCGAGCGCGAGCGCGTGCAGCTCGCCCCCCATGCGCCCGCCGAGCGCGGCGTAGACCATCTGGTGCTGGCGCACGCGCGCAAGCCCCGCAAAACGTTCCGAGACGATGCGCGCGCGATAGTGGTCGCCGTCGCCGGCGAGGTCGGTGACCTCGATCTCGGCGTCGGGGAAGGCGTCGCGCAGGGCGGCCTCGAGCTGATCGACGGGCATGGGCATGGAGCGACTCGCTAACCGTGATTGGACCGCGCCGAGGCCTCAGCCGCAACAGGCGCGGCGTCGCGGCCCAGGCGGGCTCGTCAGGCCGGGGCCGCGGCCGCCGTGAAGGCGTTTAGCGCCAGGATGGTGTAGGTCTCGCGCACGCCTTCGACCGTCTGGACGCGGCCGGTGACGAACAGGCCCGGGTCCTGGTCGTCGGCCAGGCTGAACTTGGCCAGGAGGTCGTAGTGGCCGGAGGTGGAATAGACCTCGCTGGTCTCCTCGATGCCGTCGGCGATGCGGGCCGCGACGTCGTAGGCGGTTCCCGGCTGGCACTTCAGCTGCACGAACAGGGTGCGCGCGGAGAAGGGGCGAAGGCTCAACGGCGGGTCTCCGGCTAGGAGCCGAGCGATACGCCATGGGCCGGCGGGCGTCGAGCGCGGCGGTCCCTCAGTCCGGCATCGCCAGCCCGTAGCGCAGGGGGCGACGCATCACGGCCACCACCAGGGTCGAGAAGGCGACCGGGATCAGCGCGTAGAACGGCCGGCCGCTGACGGCCAGGAAGGTCGCCGTGGCCCAGCCGAGGATGACCAGGAGCTCGAACAGGCCGGTCCAGCCGCCCGTGCTGCGGCGGCGGCGGAACTCCTTGCGGTTGGCCGGCTTGGCGTACCAGAGGTTGAGGAGCGCCGAGGAGCCCGCCGCCCCCGCCATCCCGACCGCCGCCGCCAGCGCCGTCGGGAGCGAGATCACCGACAACGCCAGCACCGGCACGGCGGCGAGAGCCGCGGTGGGCGCCAGGCCCGCGGTGAGCTTGGCGCTCGCCACCTGTCGCGGCCCGACCGGCGCGCAGGCGATCAGCTCGGGCGCGTCCTCCGCCGAAATGACGAGCCACGTCAGGTTGCCCGCCAGTTGTCCGCAGATGAACACCAGCGCCGCCGCGCCGCCCGCCATCGCCCAGGCGCCGTGGCCGTGGCCGGCGCGCACGACCACGAAGGTCAGCGGCAGGAGGTAGACCACCTGCAGCGCCATCTGCGAGATCAGCCAGGGGTCGCGGACCAGCAGGCGCACGTCCTTGCGCACCAGCGTCGGTGTGATGCCGCCGCGGAAGCTCGCCCGATCGCCCGCCTGCGCCCGCCGCCGGGCCGCCCGTTCGTCCCCGCCGGTGGAGACGCCCGCGCCCGCCGCCGCGTCCGCCGCGAACCGCCGCCCCAGCAGCGTGACCGCGCCCATGAAGGCCGCCGCCGCGACCACCGCCACCGCCAGCAGCGCCAGCGGGTCGCCCAGGAAGGCGCGGGCGGGCCAGGCGTAGACCGCGTCCACGTCGAAGCCGGAGGAGTCGACGGAGGCGATCCGCGCCACCAGCCGCTTCCACAGGTCGTCGGGCAGGAAGTTGCGCGCCTGGCCGACGATGAAGACCAGGGCCCCGATGCAGGCGGCCACCACTTGGCTGATGGTGCGCGTGCGCTTGGGCCCGATCAGCGCGAACAGCGCCAGCGCCAGCAGCAGCCCTCCCGCCGTGGTGATGAGCCCCAGCGACAGGATCACGCCGTAGACGGTCAGGAACTGCGGCCGCCCCGCGAAGGCGAGCGGCACGGCCAGGAGGCTCGCCAGGATCACGTAGAGGGTCGACGCCAGGAGCGCGATGCCGAGCGCCCGCACGAACAGCACCCGTCCCGGCGGGACCGGCGAGGAGAGCAGCAGGTCCAGGTCGTTGCGCTCGTAGAAGATCTGCGTCGCCAGCGTCAGCGTCTGCGCCAGCATCAGCGTGCCGAGCCACGCCAGCCCCGCGTCCACCGCCAGATACAGCCCGGGCGAAGCGTGCAGCGGCGCGTGGGCGATCTTGCGCACGATCCCCGTGCTCCCGAACGCCGCCAGCCCGACCAGCACCAGCGCCACGACGACAAGCCCGACGCGGCGTCCCTTGCGTCCGTTCTTGGGCGACATGAACCCGCGCAGCGCCACGCGCAGCTCATGCGCGAGGAGCCAGGGGACCGAGCCGGGCGGGGCGAGCGCGCTCACGCGACGGCCGCGGCTTCCGTCTCGGCGGGTGCGGCCGGGGCGCCCGTGAGCTTCAGGAACAGGTCCTCCAGCGTCGAGCGGCCGTCGCCGGCGCGCGCGCGCAGCTCGTCCAGCGTGCCCTCGGCCAGCAGCTTGCCGCCGGCGATGATGCCGATGCGGTCGGCCATCCGCTCGGCCACCTCCAGGATGTGGGTGGTGAGGATGACCGTGGCGCCGCGACGCACGCGGGCCGTCAGCATGTCCTTCACGTGGCGGGCGGCGGCGGCGTCCAGCCCGGTGAGCGGCTCGTCCAGGATCAGCAGCTTGGGATCGTGGATCAGGGCGCCCGCCAGCACCGTCTTCTGCTTCATGCCGCGCGAGAAGCCCTCGCACCGCTCGCCCCGGTGCTTCCAGAGGTCGAGGCTCTCCAGCAGCTCCTGCGACCGCGGCTTGGCGTCGGCGGCGGGCACGCCCCAGAGGCCGGCGACGAACTCCAGATACTCCACGGGGGTGAGCTTGTCGTAGAGCATCGGCTCGTCCGGCAGCCAGGCGATCAGCCGCTTGGCCGCGATGGCGTCGCCCAGCGCGTCGACGCCGAACACCGAGATCGACCCCGAGTCAGGCTTCAGCAGGCCCGTCACCATCCGCAGCGTCGTGGTCTTGCCCGCGCCGTTCGGCCCCAGCAGCGCGTAGAGTTCGCCGGCCCGCACCGTCAGGTCGAGCCGGTCGACGGCAGGCCGGGTGAAGCTCTTGCTCAAGGCCCTGAGCACCAGGGCGTCGGCGCCCCCGAACCCCCGCGAAGCGTCGTCCATCCCGATCCCCTCACGCGCCACGCAGGAGCGGCGGGGGCGGATTAGCGCGGGGGCGGCGGAGTCTGTCAACGCGGCGCTTGCGGGCGGCGGCCGGCGCTTGCGAGGATCGGTCCATGCCCGCTTCGCCTCGCCGCCTCCTCGCCTCCGCGCTCCTCGCCGCAGCCCTAGCCGGCGCCGCCCGCGCGGGGCCGGCGGCGGCGCAGGCGCCCTCGACGGCGCCTTGGCGGCCGCTGCTGGGCGAGGTCGCCTCCGCCGTCCGCCCCGGCGAGCTGAAGGCGACGGTCACAGCGCTCGTCGGCTTCGGCACCCGTCACACGCTGTCGGACACCACGTCGGACACCCGCGGCATAGGCGCGGCCCGGCGGTGGACGGCGGCGCGCTTCGCGGCGATCTCCCGCGACTGCGGCGGCTGCCTGACCGTCGTCACGCCACAGCAGACCTTCACCGGCGAGCGCCTGCCCAAGGAGGGCGCGGTGGTGCAGGACGTGATCGCCGTGCAGCGCGGGACCACCGACCCCGACCGCGTCGTCGTCATCGCCGGCCACATCGACAGCCGCGTCACCGACGTGATGAACGCCGCCTCCGACGCGCCAGGCGCCGACGACGACGGCTCGGGCACGGCGGCGGTGTTGGAGGCGGCGCGCGTGCTCTCGAAGCACAGGTTCCCCGCAACCCTCGTGTTCGCCGTGCTCAGCGGCGAGGAGCAGGGGCTCTACGGCGGCAAGGTCCTGGCGACCTACGCCCGCGCGCAGGGCTGGCGGGTGGAGGCGGACCTCAACAACGACATCGTCGGCAACACCACCGGCCAGAACGGCCGCCACGAGGACCGCTACGTCCGCGTGTTCGCCGAGGGGACCAAGGCGGTGGAGACGCCCGAGCAGGCGGCGCGCCGGCGCTACAACGGCGGCGAGGTCGATAGCCCGTCCCGCAACCTGGCCCGCTACATCGCGGCGCTGGCTGACGGCGCCGGAGGCCGGACGGTGGACGCCAAGATCGTCTACCGCACCGACCGCTACGGCCGCGGCGGCGACCAGGTCCCCATGCTGGAGGCGGGCTTCCCCGCCGTGCGCCTGACCGAGGCCGCCGAGAACTACGACCGCCAGCACCAGGACCTGCGCCCCGGCTACGGCGACCGCATCGAAGGGGTGGACTTCGCCTACCTCGCCAAGGTGACGGCGCTGGACGCGGTGACGATGGCCGCCCTGGCCTCCGCCCCCGCCCCGCCCGAGGGCGTGAAGATCGAGGGCGCGGTGAAGGACGACACCACCGTCAGCTGGACGCCCGTGACGGGCGCGGCCGCCTACCGCGTGTGGTGGCGCGACACCACGGCGCCGCAGTGGGGGCACGCGCGCGACGCGGGCGCGA
>CAZZZR010000008.1:0-9632 GCA_964658605.1 uncultured Caulobacter sp.
CTGCAACCGGGCCGGGGCGGGCGCCTTGGCGGCGGCGGGCTCCGGCAGGCGGCGCGGCGGAGCCTCGGCGGCGGCCGACGCGCTCCAGCCGGCGGCGGCGGCGGCGGCGAGGGCGGCCCCGGCGGAGAGGGCGACGACGGTCCGGGACAGGCGGATCATGGGCTGGATGCTCCTTGCGGCGTGAACCTCGCCGACACCGCATATGGTGCACGGCGGCGGCGTTTCGATGGCGGCCCCAGGCGGCATACGCTCGCGCCTCGCGGCCGGTTACGGCCCTCGGCTCACGAGAACCTGATTGGACCGGGCGGCCGCGGCGCGGTTCGGCTGGAGCCGTCCCCGCCGCGGAGCGCCCCATGACGATCCCCCCCCATCCCGCCGCCGCTGGGACGCCGTGAGCGGCGGCATGCTGGAGCGGCCCACCGTCGTGGTCGTGGGCGCCGGCTTCAGCGGCCTGCTCACCGCCCTGCACCTCCTGCGCGACGCGGACGGCCCCCGCGTGCGACTGTGCGAGCGGCGGCCGCGGTTCGCGCGGGGCGCGGCCTACTCCACCTCCGACGCCGAGCACCTGCTGAACGTGCGCGCGGGCAACATGAGCGCGTTCGCCGACACGCCCGATCATTTCGTGCGCTGGCTGGAGCGATCCGCGCCGGCGCGTGCGCCCCGCGCCGCGACCGGCCCCTTCGTCAGCCGCGGCGTCTACGGCAGCTACCTCCAGGCCCTGCTCCGCGAGGCGGCGGAGGCCGCGCCCGCCGGGCGGCTGATCCTGGAGGCCGACGGGGTCGAGACGGTGCGGCCGGACGGCGCGGGCTGGCGCGTGCGTCTGGACGTCGGGCGGGAGTTCCCGGCGGACGCGGTGGTGCTCGCGGTCGGCAACCTTCCGCCCCGGGCCCCGCCGGGCTTCACCGACGCCGCCCTGGTCTCGCACGCCTATGTGGCCGACCCCTGGGGCGGGAGCATGGACGACGTCCCCGCCGAGGGCGAGGCGGTGCTCCTGGGCACGGGGCTGACCATGGTCGACGCCGCGCTGCGGCTGGCGAGGGAGCGGCCGGGCCTGCGCCTCCTCGCCCTCTCGCGCCGGGGGCTCCTGCCGCGCCGCCACCTCGCGGAAGGTCCTCCGCCCCTGGCGCGGTCCCCGCCGGCGGGCGCGGGCGTGCGGACCCTGGCCCGGCAGCTGCGGGCGGCGGCGGGCGGCGCCGACTGGCGCGCGGTCGTGGACGGGCTGCGGCCCTACGTGCAGGAGACTTGGCGCGCCTGGCCCCTGGCTGAGCGCGAGCGCTTCCTGCGGCACATGCGCCCCTGGTGGGACGTGCACCGCCACCGGCTGGCCCCCGCCGTCGCCTCCAAGCTCGACCACCTGAAGGCCTCCGGCGCGCTCGCCACCGCGGCGGGCCGCATAGAGCGGGTCGATCCGGTCGGGGGCGAACTTGAGGTCGTCTGGTCGCCGCGGGGCTCGCGGGAGCGGCGCCGCCTGCGCGCGGCGGCGGTGGTCAACTGCACGGGGCCGAACGGCGCCCTCGCCCAGGTGCGAGACCCGCTCCTGCGCGGCCTGACGGAGGCGGGGCTGGTCCGCGCCGACGCCTGCCGCCTGGGTCTGGACGTGGACGCCTCAGGCCGGCTCGTCGGCCGCGAGGGGCGCGCGAACCCGACCCTGCTGGGCGTCGGCCCGCTCACCCGCGGCGCCTTTTGGGAGATCACCTCGGTTCCAGACATCCGCGTGCAGGCCGCCGCTTGTGCGGCTAGCGCGGTCCGCGGCTTGGTCCGCGCCTGAGCGTCGCGCTCACCGGCCCCTGCAGCTGACTCCGAGCGCTTCGAGGGCCGCGGCCGCATCCTCCGCCGCGCGCGACGCGTCCAGCCAGCCGACGCAGCGGTCGCCCGCGAAGCGCCTGCGCAGCGCCTCGTCCTCAGGAGCGGCGGCCACCAGCAGCGGCAGGTCGGCGTAGAGCGCGCGCAGCTCCATCGCCATCGAGCCCAGCGCCTTGTCACGGGGCGTTCCCAACACGACGGCGTCCAGGCGGCCCTGCGAGGCGCGCACGGTCCCCAACCCCTCCGCCGCCGTGGACGCCTGCTCGACGGCGTAGCCCGCCGCGCCCAAGGCCTGCACCAGGGACGTGCGGGCGACGTCGGCGCCGTCGACCACCAGCACGGTTCCGGTGGCGCCCAGATCCAGCACGTCCCGGACCTTGCGGGCCAGCGCCTGATAGGTGAACGGCTTGGAGATCATCTCCACCCCGGGATCGAGCCGGCCGCCGTGGACGATGGCGTTGCGCGTATAGCCCGAGGTGAACAGCACCTTCAGCCCCGGCCGCAGCTCCCGCGCCTTGGCGGCCAGCTCGCCCCCCGACATCCCGGGCATGACCACGTCGGTGAACAGGAGCGCGATGACCTCGCCGCGACGTTCCAGGAGGCGCAGCGCGGACGGGCCGTCCTGCGCCTCGACCACGCGGTAGCCCAGCTCGTTCAGGATCGTGACGGTGTATTGGCGCACGTCGTGGTCGTCCTCCACCACCAGGATCGACTGGCCCGCACGGGCGCGGTCCGGCTCGGTGGAATGGGCGGTGTCGACCCCCTCGGCCTCGCTCAGGAGCCGCGGCAGGTAGACCTTCACCGTCGTGCCTTCGCCCGGCTCGGAATAGACCTTCACATGGCCGCCCGACTGCTTGGTGAAGCCGTAGACCATGGAGAGGCCAAGGCCCGTGCCCTTGCCGACGTCCTTGGTGGTGAAGAAAGGCTCGAACACCCGTGCGAGCGTCTCGCGCTTCATCCCTTCGCCGGTGTCGGTGACGGCGACGAGCACGTACTGGCCGGGGGCGGCTTCGGCGTTGGCGGCGGCGTAGGCGTCGTCGAGCAGGGCGTTGGCCGTCTCGATCGTCAGCCGGCCGCCGTGGGGCATGGCGTCTCGTGCGTTGACGGCCAGGTTGAGGAGGGCGCTCTCCAGCTGGTTCGGATCGACCTCCACCCGCCACAGGCCTGGGCTGGTGACGACCTCCAGCGCGATCGTCTCCCCCAGCGCCCGGTGCACGAGGTCCGACATGCCGGAGACGAGCTTGTCCACGTCGGTCGGCTTGGGCGAGAGGGGCTGGCGGCGGGAGAAGGCCAGGAGCCGGTGCGTCAGCGACGCCGCCCGCTCGGCCCCCTTCAGGGCGCTGTCGAGCGCGCGCCGCGCCCTCGGGTCGTCGATCCCGGCGGCGTCGAGCGCGCGCGAGGTGATGCCGATGTTGCCCGTGATGATGGTGAGCAGGTTGTTGAAGTCGTGCGCGATGCCGCCGGTGAGCTGGCCCACCGCCTCCATCTTCTGCGCCTGCCGCAGCGCCTCCTCGACCTCGCCGCGCGCGGCGATCTCCTCGGCGACCCGCTGCTCCAGCGCCGCCTCCACGTCCCGGCGCTCCGTGATGTCGATGATGGAGCCGACGTAGCCCAGGAAGGCGCCGTCGGAGCCGAAGCGGGGCGCGGCCCCGTTCAGCGCCCAGCGCCAGACGCCGTCGGCGCGGCGCAGCCGGTACTCTGTGCTGAAGCGTCCATGGGCGGCGTTGGCGGCGAGGAAGACGCGCTGCGCCTCCGCGCGGTCGTCCGGGTGGATGGCTTCGATCCATCCGAAGCCGAGCACGTCCTCCTCCGATTGCCCCGTGAAGGCCGTCCAGGCGCGGTTGGCGTAGGTGCAGCGCCCGCGCGGGTCCGTCACCCACATCATCATGGGCGCGTGGTCGGCCATGTTGCGGAAGCGCGCCTCGCTCTCCGCCAGCGCCGCGTTCGTCTCCCGCCGCAGCTTGGCCGTCTGCAGGTTGGCGGCCACGCGGGCGAGGAGCTCGCGCGAAGAGAAGGGTTTGACGAGGTAGTCGTCCGCGCCGGAGGCGAAGCCCTCGACCTTCGCCTCCTCGCCCGCCCGCGCCGAGAGCAGGACGATCGGCAGGTCCCGCAGCGCGGGGTCCGCCCGCACCGCCTGCAGGAGCGCGAAGCCGTCGAGCCGCGGCATCATCACGTCGGTGACGATGAGGTCCGGCCGCGCGGCGCGCACGGCCGCCAGCGCCGCCTCGCCGTCGGGGACGGCCTCGACCTCGTACCCCCGTGAGGAGAGAAGGCGCGCGATGTAGGCGCGCAGGTCCGCATTGTCGTCCGCCAGCACGATCCGGCCGGCCGCGCGCGTCCCCGGCGTGGTCGCGTCGCCCTCCGCGTCCGCGTCGCCCGCGTCCAGGAGGCCGTCCTCGCGTTCGGCGTCCGGCAGCCAGCGCAGCGCCTCGTCGACGAACGCCCCCGCCCGCACGGCGGTCGCGGCGGCGTCGGGCGCGGCCCCCAGCCGTTCCTGCGGAAGGTGCGCGGTTCCCAGCGGGACGGAGACGGTGAAGCGCGTCCCTTCGCCCGGCGTGCTCTCGACGGCGATGTCGCCGCCGTGGAGCTTCACCAGCTCCTGCACCAGCGCCAGGCCGATGCCCGAGCCCTCGAAGGAGCGGCCGCGGGTTCCTTCGACCCGGTGGAACCGCTCGAACAGCCGCGGCAGCTCCTCGGAGGGGATGCCGACGCCGGTGTCCTGGACGGTCAGCCGCGCCCGCCCCTCCGCCTCCTCGAGGCGCACGACGATCTCGCCCTCGAAGGTGAACTTGAACGCGTTCGACAGGAGGTTGAGGACGATCTTCTCCCACATGTCGCGGTCGACGTGGACCGGCCCCGACAGCGGCGGCGCGTCGACGATGAGGGACAGGCCCGCCCGGTCGGTGGCGGAGCGGAAGGAGGCGGCGAGGTCGGCGGTCAGGGCCGCGAGGTCGACCGGCGCGAAGCTCGCCTGCACGCGCCCCGCCTCGATGCGGGAGAAGTCGAGGAGCGTATTGACCAGCCGCAGCAGGCGCAGGCCGTTGCGGTGCGCCATGTCGATGCGGTCGCGCACGGCCTCGGCGGTCAGCGCGGCGTCCGACTGGAGCACCTCCTCCAGCGGGCCGAGCATGAGCGTCAGCGGGGTGCGGAACTCGTGGCTGACGTTGGAGAAGAAGGCGGTCTTGGCCTGGTCCAGCTCCGCCAGCGCCTCGGCGCGCTTCCGCTCCGCCTCGTAGGCCCCCGCGCCCGCCAGGCCCGACGCCGCCTGTCCGGCCAGGAGGTCGAGGAAGCCGCGGTAGGCCGTGTCCAGCGGGCGGTAGGGGTTGAGCCCGACGACGAGCGCGCCGCCCGCCTCGGCGCGGCCGGGCGAGGGCAGGGGAATGACCAGCGCCGCGTTCGGCGGCTGCTCCCACGGACCCTTCGGGAGATCGCCGAATCTCGTCCCCAGATCGCCGACGAGCGTCCCGCCGCCTTCCGCAAGGTCGAACAGGGGCCAGGGCGCCTCAGGCCCGGGCAGGATCGTCTCGGGAGCGGCCGCCGAGCCTCTCTCCACGCCGGACGCCGCCGCCAGCCTCGCCGCCCCATCCGCGAAGGTGTAGCCGAGCAGGAACGGCGCGTCCTTCGGCTCGGCGGAGACCGCGGCCTTCAGCGCGTTCCAGACGTCCGCCGCCCGGCGCGCGCCGGCGAGATCATCGACCGCCAGCTCGAGGCCGATGACGCCGAGGTCCCGCAGCAGCCGCAGCCGCCGGTCGCCGACGACCCGCTCGGTCTCCTCCGCCACCACGCACAACATGCCGGAGACGGCGCCGGAGTCGTCGGCCAGGGGGGAGTAGGAGAAGGTGTGGTAGGTCTCTTCGCGAAATCCGCTGCGCTCGAGGAACAGCTGCAGACCCTCGTCCCAGGTCGCTTCGCGGGTCCGCAGGACGCGTTCGATGCGGGGGCCGATGTCCGACCAGATTTCGCTCCAGACCTCGTCCGAGCGCGAGCCGAGCGCCCAGGCGTCTTTCACCCCCAGCGTAGGCCGATAGGCGTCGTTGCAGAGGAAGGTGAGTTCGGGGCCCCAAGCCATCCACATGGCGAAGCGCGACGACAGCATCATCCGCGCCGTCGTGAGCAGGCTCTGCGGCCAGGCGTCCATGTGGCCGAGCGGACCGGCCCGCCAGTCGTGTCCGCGGATGCGCCTCCCCATCTCCCCGCCGCCCTCGAGAACGGCGGCGCTCCTTTCCGCTGACGGCAACTGCACCCCCCTCCCGCATGGGCAAGCGTGGGCCCCGCCGCCGCCGCGGTGGGCGGGCGCGACCTCCGGGGCTTAACGCATGACAGGGCGTTCAGTCGCGCGACGGGAATGCAGTCGCAAGGGCGTCAACGCGGACGACGCCCCGCGGACGCTGTCCGCGAGGCGCCGCTTGCAGGCCCGGAGCGAAGCCTTAGGGCGCGGGGGGCGCGGAAGCCGCAGGCTGCGCGCTCTGATCGGTCGCGGCCGGGGCCTGCGCTTGCGGCGCGGGAGCCGGCGCGGCGTCCGGCGCGGCCACGCTCTGGCTCGTCGCCGGAGCCTCCGCGGCGGGGGCGGCCTGCGGCGCCACGGGCGTCACCGCGAGCGGGGCGGGAGGCGAGATCGCCGCGGGGGCGGCGTCTTCCGCCGGGGCTGCGGCGCGGACGGCGGCGGCCGTACGCCGCGCCGCGGTCGTGGCGTGCGTGGTCTTGACAGGAGCGGTCTTCGGGACGGTCGAGGCCGTGGCCTTCCCCGCCGCGGCGGCCTTGACCGGGACGGGCGCAGCCGCGCTCCGGTCCGTCTTGGTCACGGTCGTGGTGGACGTCGAGGCGGCGCCCGATGTCGTCGCGGGCGTCGTCGCGAGGGCGGCGGAGCCCCGATGGGCGGGCGCCTGCGTCTTCGACGGCGTCAACAGGAAGGCGGCGGAGCCGGCCGCGACGACCGCCACGAGCCCCACCACGCCGCCGACGAGCGCGTTGCGGCTCACTCCGGTCTTGCGCGCGTTGATCCGCGCCAGCGTGGGCGACGCGCTCATATCGATTTCCGAGGTGCGCGGATCACCCCTGACGGGCGAAGTGCGCTCGATGGTGCCGGTGTTGTCGCGGATCGTGGGCGAAGCGGCCGAACCGCTCAGGTCGGTGGCGACGTAGGTCATGGTGTGTCCCTCCTGGCTTCTTGCGGTCTCGTTCGAGACGTAATGACAGGAAGGAAAGCGCTCAGATCAGGAAAAGTTCACCGTTCCGTCCGCGGTGCTGCCCCGCACCGGTCGAATCCCGCGCAAATCTGAGAGGTTGCTTGAAGTCGCCGGGATTGTTCTGCCGGCCTTCAGCCCCGTGCCGACCGCAGGCTCTGGACGCGTTCGCGCAGCGTCACGGCCAGGAAGATCGATCCGGAGACGGCGAAGCCCGCCGCGGCGCAATGGGCGGTGTCCATGCCGACCGCCAGGCCGCGCCCGGCGCCCCATCCGGCCGCGATGACGAGCACGGCCGCGCCCCACTGCGCGAGGTCTGCGGCGGGAAGGCGAGGGAGGAGGCGGTGCATGGAAACTCCCGGAAAGTCGGTCGGCGCGTGCGGCGCAACATGCCTGTATGTCGCCCGTGTCGTCGCCGTGACACGGCGGCGCACGCGAGGCGGCGAGGCGCGAGCGTGGCGTCCGCGCCACCCGTTCCGTCCGGCGTCGCATCGGGGCCCCGTCGGTGAGCGCAGCGCCTTGACCCTCCGGGGCGCGCCGGTCCACATCGACCGCATGGCGAGGCGGGCGAGACGAGGCGGGCAGGGCGGAGTCGTGGGCGCCGAGCCCGCCCTCCGTTCCGGTCAGAAGCTGAGCTTCATGGCGCGCCTGCGCCGAGACATCCGCTTCCTGCAGGGCATCCTGCGCACCCTGCGCCGGGTCCGCCCCGTGAAGCCCGGCTCCGACCGGCTGTTCTGCGACGACCTCGAGGAGGCGGTCGACAAGTTCGGCCCCCGCATCGCGATCAGCTTCGAGGGGCGCCAGGTCACCTACGCCCAGCTCGACGCCATGGCCAACCGCTACGCCAACTGGGCGGTCTCGCGCGGGATCAAGCGGGGCGACACGGTGGCGCTCTTCATGCCCAACCGCATCGAGTACGTGGCGGTCTGGTACGGGCTGTCCAAGGTCGGGGTGGCGACCGCGCTCATCAACAGCAACCTCTCGGGCGCGGGGCTCGCGCACTGCCTCAGCATCTCGGGCGCCGCCCACCTGATCGTCGACCCCGAGACCGCGCCGGCGTTCGAGGCGGCGCGGGAGGGCGTGAAGCGCTCGATCACCGAGTGGGTGGTGGGCGCTTCGCCCGAGCACCCGCCGCTGCGGCAGGACCGGGACCTCGACCGCACGCTGAAGGGCGTCTCGGCCTTGCGCCCGACGCGCGAGACCGCGCGCGCCGGGCTGACGGCCAAGGACACCGCGCTCCTGATCTACACCTCGGGCACCACCGGTCTGCCCAAGGCGGCGCGCATGGCCCACATGCGGGTGCAGCTCTACATGCGCGGCTTCGCGGGGGCGACCAACTCCAAGCCCGACGACAGGATCTTCTGCGCGCTGCCGCTCTACCACTCCACGGGCGGGCTGTGCGGGGTGGGGGCGGCGCTGCTGAACGGCGGCCAGCTGGTGCTGCGCAAGCGCTTCTCCGCCAGCCAGTTCTGGCCCGACGTGGTCGCCTCCGGCGCAACCATGTTCGTCTACATCGGCGAGCTCTGCCGCTACCTCGTCAACCAGCCGGTCCAGCCCGACGAGCGCCGCCACACCCTGAAGCTCGCCTTCGGCAACGGCCTGCGCGGCGACGTGTGGGAGAAGATGGAGGCGCGGTTCGCCATCCCCCAGATCCTGGAGTTCTACGGCTCGACGGAGGGGAACGTCTCGATGTTCAACTTCGACGGCAGGGTGGGGGCGGTCGGGCGCATCCCCGGCTACCTGAAGAAGCGCTTCAACGTGAAGCTGGTGCGCTTCGACGTCGAGACCGAGCAGCCCGAGCGCGACGGCCGCGGCCGCGCCGTGCCCTGCCGCCCCGGCGAGATCGGCGAGGCGATCGGCGAGATCCGCTCAGACGACGCCCGCGCCAGCTACACCGGCTACGCCGACAAGGCCGCCACCGAGCGCAAGGTGCTGCGCAACGCCTTCGTGCAGGGCGACGCCTGGTTCCGCACCGGCGACCTGATGCGCCAGGACGAGGAGGGCTACTTCTACTTCGTCGACCGCATCGGCGACACCTTCCGCTGGAAGGGCGAGAACGTCTCCACGGGCGAGGTGTCCGAGCGGCTGTCGGCCATCCCCGGCGTGGTGGAGGCCAACGTCTACGGCGTCGAGGTGCCGGGCGCGGACGGCAAGGCGGGCATGGCCTCTCTGGTCACGGGAGAGGGCTTCGACCTCGGAGTCGTCCAGGCGGCCATCGACGAGGGGATGCCCGCCTACGGCCGCCCGATCTTCCTGCGGCTGCTCGCGCACGCCGTGGAGACCACCGGCACGTTCAAATACGTGAAGTCGGAGGCGGTCGCCGAGGGCTACGATCCGTCCCGGGTCCGCGACCCGCTCTACTTCCGCGAGCCGGGCGGCGATTTCATCCCCTTGACGCCTGCGGTCTACGCCGCCGTCCAGGCGGGCGCCTACAAGCTCTGACGCACCCCGACCACCTCGCCTGACCCCCACCCGTGGCAATGCACTTTACAGACTAAAGTCATCTGATATGATGGTGTCGAACTGTGAGGGAGCGGAGCGGTGAGCGACCAGATCCAGGCGGCGCGGGACGACCTCGCCTTCATGCGCAGCCTCGTTCAGACGGGCGACGCGGAGCAGCGTGCGACGGGCGGCGCCATCATGGCG
>CAZZZR010000008.1:9732-22158 GCA_964658605.1 uncultured Caulobacter sp.
CCCGGCCTCGTGATGATGCGCGCCCGCGCGGCGGCCTGAGGCCGCCCGCCATGGACGGCTTCGACATCGACCGGATCGACGAGGTGATCCACGGGCGCGTCCGGCTGGGGGTGATGGCCTTCCTCGCCTCCGCCGACGCCGCCGACTTCACCGCCCTGCGCGACCGGCTGCAGGCCACCGACGGCAACCTCTCCATCCACCTGCGCAAGCTGGAGGATGCGGGATACGTCAGGCTGGACAAGAGCTTCGTGGGCCGCAAGCCGAACACGCGGGTGGTGCTGACGAAGGAGGGGCGCGCCGCCTTCGCCCGCTACCTCGACGCCATCGGCGAGCTGATGAACGGCGCGACGGGCTAGAGGAACGCCCGGAGGCCTTCGCAAACTCGCGCCGACGCTCCATATGGACGCCATGCAGACCAAGAACCCGTTCCTCGACGAGTTCGCGAAGCTGGGCGAGCAGGCCATGGGTCTGGCCCAGGCGGCGGGCGACGAGGCCAAGGCCGTGTTCCGCTCGCAGGGCGAACGTTGGGCCGCCGAGCTCGACCTTGTGCGGCGCGACGAGATGGACGCGGCCCTCGCCGCGCAGCGGGCGGCCTTCGAGGCGAGGCTCGCGGCCCTCGAGGCCAGGATCGAAGCCGGCCTTGCGCCGCACGCCTCGGCGGACGCGTCATCCACAATCCAGGCTCGCCCGGCGGACGAGGCCGGTTGAGCCGACTCCCCGCCCCGGCCTACGCTGCATCCCGGCGCCGACTCGCCGTTCCCGCGCGGACCGCGCGCGGGGCGGAACGCGGCCCGCAGGAGTCCTGACGATGGACCATTCCGATACCGTCGAGACCGAGCTGCATCTCGATCCACTCGACGTGGTCGAACACGTCCTCAGCGCCGAGAACCTGTCGTTCGACCGGACCGAGGACGGAGACCTCGCCTTCTCCATCGTGGGCGACTGGAAGGACTACGAGCTGTGGTTCGCCTGGCGGCCGGAGGCGGACTGCCTGCAGCTGTGCCTCTCCATCGACATGCGCGCCGGTAAGCAGCGGCGCCTGCGCGCGCACGAACTCGTCGGCCTGATCAACCAGCGCGTCTGGCTCGGCCACTTCGAGGTCTGGGCGGAGGACGGCGAGATCGTCTACCGCCACGCCATGTCGCTCCCCACCGGCGAGCGGCCGACGCTCGCCCAGGCCGCCAGCATGATCGACGCGGCGGTGGAGGCGGCCGACCGCTTCCACCCGGCGTTCGACTTCCTGCTCAAGGGCTCCAAGTCGCCGGACGAGGCGATGGCGGCCTGCATGTTCGACACCGTGGGCCATGCCTGACGACACCGGAGCCGCGCCGGTCCTCCTGGTCGGCGCGGGCAATCTGGGCGGCGCGCTGCTCGCGGGCTGGCGGACGGCGGACGCGATCCCCGCCGCCCAAGTCCTGATCCGCGATCCCAAACCCTCGGCCTCGGCCAAGGAGTCGGCGGCGGCCGGCGCGGCGCTGAACCCTCCCGACGCCGCGCTCGAACACGTCCGCACGGTCGTGTTCGCGGTCAAGCCGCAGGGCTGGGTCGCGGCGGCCGAGGCGCTCGGCCCGCTGCTCTCGCCCCAGGCCGTGATCATATCGGTGCTGGCGGGGGTGAGGAGCGAGGCGCTGTCGGCCGGGTTCGGCGGGCGGCGCGTCGCGCGGGTCATGCCCACCACCGCCATCGGCATCGCCCAGGGCGTCGCCACCCTCCACGCCGCCGCGCCTGAGGCGCTCGCCCGCGCCCACGCCCTGTTCGACCCCGTGGCGACCACGGTGGACCTGGCCGAGGAGGGGCTGATGGACGCGGCCGTGGGCGTCTCCGGCTCCGCGCCCGCCTATCTCTACGCCTTCACCGAAGCGCTGGCGGCCGCGGGCGAGAAGGCGGGGCTGCCCGCCGCCGCCTCCGCCCGCCTCGCGCGCGCCACCCTGCAGAGCGCCGCCGCGCTGATGGCGGCCAGCGACGCCGAGCCGTCCGAGCTGCGTCGTCAGGTGACGAGCCCGCGTGGGGCGACCGAGGCCGCGCTCGACATCCTGCTGGCCGCCGACGGCCTTCCCGCGCTCCTGCGCCGCGCGGTCCAGGCGGCGGCGGACCGCTCGCGCGCGCTCGCGGGGGAGGGCGGCGCAACTCGGGCTTGATCCCGGTGTTGGCATGGAGCACGGAGCCCGCCATGACCCAGAGCCCCGACGTCCCCTCGGCCGACGAAGACCCGGTCGGCGCCTCGCTTTCGGATGCGCGCATGGACGCCGTCCTGGAGATGGACGCCTCCGAGGGTCTGGACCGCGGGGCTGAGGCCGCCTCGGGCGGCTCCGCAGCCGCCGACCTTCTCGACCGCGCGACCGACGGGCTCCTGTCGCTCGCCGCGGACCGGCCGTGGCGCGACATCACCCTGCGCGACGTGGCCGAGCGGGCGGGGGTGGGCTTCGCCGAACTCTACGCCCGGACGCCGTCCAAGGCGGCCCTCCTGTGGCGGCTCTCGGCGCGCTTCGACCGTCAGGCCTTCGAGGCCGCCGCGGCCGACGCCCAGCCCGCCCCACGCGACCGCCTGTTCGAAGCCTTCATGGCGAGGCTGGAGGCGATGGAGCCGCACCGCGCGGTCCTGATCGTCCTGGCGCGGGGCGCGGGCTCCGGCGTGCTCGGGCCGCGCCTGCCGGTGACGGCGAGGGGCCTCCTGGAGGCTTCGGGCGTGGACACCTCGGGCGGACGCGGCGCGCTGCGCGTCGCCGCCTTCACCGCCGTTTGGGCGCGGGTGCTGCAGGTCTGGCGCGACGACGAGGGGGCGCTGAACCGCACCATGGCCGAGATCGACAAGCTCCTCGCCCGCACCGAAAAGCGGCTTGCGCGGGTCGGCGCCGGCTTCTAGGGCGACCGCCATGTCCTGGCTCGCCCGCCTGTTCGCGCCGCTGCGCCGCCTGTTCGGGGGTGGCCGGACGCGCCAGCGGTTCGAGCCGTTGGACCTGCGCCACGCGGCGCCCGCTGCGCCTCCCCCGCCCGAGCCCATGCCCCCGACGGAGCCGCCGCCGGCCGCACCTTCGCCGCCCGCCGTTCCGCCGGTCCCCGACTTCCCGCCGCTGCCCGAAAGCGCCGCCACGGTCGAGGTCGAGGAGGGGGAGGACGCGTTCGAGGAGGAGGAGCGCGCCGCCGACCCGCTCACCGACGCCGAGGCCGATCTCGACGCCCGCCCGGACCTCGACGTCATCGTCGCCGCCCGCCAGGCGCGGCTGGGCGACGCGCGGGAGGAGGCCGAACGTCAGGCGCTGGAGGGCGAGCAGCGCGTGCGGCTCACCGATCCCGCCGGGCCTGGCACGCTGGCCGAGACCCTGGCGCGGCTGGAGCGGGAGGGCCGGGTCTCCAGCACCCTGGCCGACGACGACGGGGAGCCGGTGCTGGTCTACACCCCCGTCGATCCCGCCGCCGGGCCCTCGCCCGTGACCACGCACTGAGGCGTGGCGTCCGGCTAGGCGGGCGACCCGCGTCCGGGCTCTCGCGCATGGCGCGGCGGGAGCGGGTTGCGCCGCAGCAGCGCCAGTCCCAACCCGGCCGAGGCGAGGCTCCCGACCAGCACGCCGAGCTTGGAGACGCCCGCCTCCGCCCCGTCGCCGAACGCCAGCGCCGCGATGTAGAGGCTCATGGTGAAGCCGACGCCGCAGAGGGCGGCCGCGCCCGCGAGGTCCGTCCACCGCACGCCGGTCGGCCGCCGGGCGACCCCCAGCCGCGCCGCCAGGGCCGCCGCCCCAAGGACGCCCAGCGGTTTGCCGACCAGGAGGCCCAGCGCGATGCCGACGGGCGCGGGGCCCAGCGCCTGCCCCAGCGTCAGGGCGGCGAAGGGGAAGCCGGTCGCAACGAAGGCGAACAGCGGCAGCACGCCCCAGGAGACGTAGGGCTGCAGCGCCGACTGCACCCGCGCCAGCACCCCCCGCTCGCCGGCCATGCGCGGCCGGATCGGCACCGTGAAGGCCGCCGCCACCGCCGCCACCGACGGGCTCACCCCCGACCGCAGCGTCAGCGCCCAGAGCAGGGCGCCGAGCACGAGGTAGAGGCTGGCCGGGGCGCGCCTCCAGCGCGACAGCAGCGCCAAGGCGCCGAGCGTCACTCCCGCCTCGCCCAGAGCGCGCAGGTGCAGGTGGCTGCTGAACAGCACCGCGATCAGCCCGACTGCGCCGAGGTCGTCGGCCACCGCCAGCGCCAGCAGGAAAGTGCGCAGCCCGGGCGGCGCCCGTCGCCCGACCAGCGCCAAGGCCGCAAGCGCGAAGGCGATGTCGGTCGCGGCGGGGATCGGCCAGCCGCGCGGCGATCCCTGCGGGCCGGCGTTGAAGGCGAGGTAGACGAGCGCCGGCGCGAGCATCCCGCCGAGCGCGGCCGCCGCGGGCAGGGCCAGGCGGCGAGGGCTGGAGAGCTCGCCCTTGACCACCTCGTGCTTGATCTCGAGCCCGACGGTGAAGAAGAAGAGGGTCATCAGCCCCTCCTTCACCCACTCCAGCACCGGCAGGGTCTCGCTCCAGCGCCCGACGGTCAGGGTGAAGGGGGCGTGCACGAAGCCCTGGTAGTCCGCCGCCCACGGGCTGTTCGCCGCGACAAGGCCGAGGAGGGCCGCCAGCGCCAGCGCCGCGCCGGCCGCCGCTTCGCTCTTCAGGACGTCCAGGGTCAATCGCCGCGCCATCGCGACCGGGCTAAGGGCTTTCGGCGTCGATGCAAACCGCAATCGGCGTCCGCGGCGCGCTTGTCGCGGGGCGCGGCAGGGGGCACCTGCGGGCGATGCCCGTGTCCGCAGACTACAGACCCGACCCTGCCTTCGCCCGGCTGGGGGCCGAGTTCGCGGACCCCGTGGAGCCTGCGAACTTCCCCACGGCGGTCCCGCGCTTCTGGAACGCGCGCGCCGCGGCGACGGTGGGTCTGGACGCGCTGACGGACGCCGAGCGCGAGGCGCACTTCGCCCGCTTCGCTCCGCTGCCGGGGCAGGGGCCGCCGCTGGCCATGCGCTACCACGGCCACCAGTTCGGGACCTACAATCCCGAGCTCGGAGACGGCCGCGGCTTCCTGTTCGCGCAGCTGCGGGAGACGGGAACCGGGCGGCTGCTGGACCTCGGGACCAAGGGGTCAGGCCGGACGCCGTACTCCCGCTTCGGCGACGGGCGGCTGACATTGAAGGGCGGCGTGCGCGAGGTGCTGGCCACCGCCATGCTCGAGGCGCTGGGCGTCCCCACCAGCCGCAGCTTCGCCCTCTACGAAACGGGCGAAGCGCTGGAGCGCGGCGACGAGCCCTCGCCCACGCGCTCGGCGGTGCTGACGCGCCTGTCTTGGAGCCACGTGCGCTTCGGCAGCTTCCAGCGCCACGCCTACCACGAGCGACCGGACCTGATCGCCGCGCTGATCGACCACGCGGTGGAGACCTACCATCCGCAGCTCGCTTCGATCGAGGGCGCCGCCGCCCGCGCGCCCGCGCTGCTGCAGGCGGTGGCGGCGGCTACGGCGCGGATGGTGGCGACCTGGATGGCCGCGGGCTTCGTCCACGGGGTGATGAACACCGACAACATGAACGTGACGGGCGAGAGCTTCGACTACGGCCCGTGGCGGTTCCTGCCGCACGCCGACCCCGGCTTCACCGCCGCCTACTTCGACCACGCCGGCCGCTACGCCTTCGGCCGCCAGCCGCAGGTGGCGTTCTGGAACCTGCAGCAGCTCGCCGCCTGCTTCGTCGGCGCGGGGGCGGACTCCGACGCGCTGGTCGCCGCGCTGAACGGCTACGGCCCGGCCTACCGCGCCGCGCTGGGCGAGGCGATGGTGCGGCGGCTGGGGGTGCGGAGCGCCGGGCCCGAGGCCGACCTCGCGCTCACGCAGGCCGTCTTCGACGCCCTGGCGGAAGGCGGCGCCGCGCTGCGCTGGGAGCCCCTGTTCTTCGACTGGTTCGGCGGGACCGCGTCGCAGGCGCGGGCGCTCTCGGGTCCGCGAGCGGCCCTCTACGGCGCCCCGGCGGCTCTCGTCTTCCGCGAGCGGCTGGCCGCGCACGCGCCGGGCGATGCGGAACGGCTTTCGCATCCGGTCTTCGCCCGCGCGGAGCCTGAGGAGCTTATCGTCGAAGAGGTCGAGGCCCTGTGGGCGCCTGTCGCCGGAGACGACGACTGGGCGCCCCTGCACGCCAAGCTCGAGCGCATCGACGCCTACCGCCAGGCGCTGGGGCTGGATGTCGCGCCCCGGCCGGAACCTGTGCAGTAAGGCGACGTTCCGACGGCGACCCCGCACCACACACTCTAAGGAGACCTTCGCCATGGCCCGCGCCGCCGCCAAGAAGCCTGCGTCCGAGACCGCGAAGAGCGACGAGGCGCAGCCTTCCCTGCAGTCGGACTGGCGCGTGATCCAGGACTTCGAGGAGGTCAAGGACCTGCCGCTGGCGCTGGAAGGCAACGCCCGCAAGAAGAGCATCGTCGCGCTCAACCAGATCCTGGCCGACACCATGATGCTGCGCGACCTTTACAAGAAGGCGCATTGGCAGATCTCGGGCGCGACCTTCTATGCGCTGCACCTGCTGCTCGACAAGCACTACGAGGCGCAGGCGGAGGCGGTGGACATCATCGCGGAACGGATCATGGCGCTGGGCGGCATCAGCTACGCCACGCCGCATGACGTGGCCGAGAACACCACCCTGGCCCGCCCGCCCAAGGGCCGCGAGGACGTGCCCTCCAACCTGCAGCGCCTGCTGGAGGCGCACCGCAAGTGCCTGGCCTTCATGCGCGAGGCGGCCTCCGACGCCGCCGACTACGGGGACGACGGCACCAACGATGTGATCGTCTCCAACCTGATCCGCGTCCACGAGGCGCAGGTGTGGTTCATCGCCGAGCACCTCGCCGCCACGCGCCTCCTGCCCGCGGGTTCGGGCGGCGCGCAGGTGCTGGGCGGCTGACGTCCGGTCGACGGCTGCGGCGCGCCGGTCTCGACCGGCGCGCGTCCCGCCCGTATAGCTCGCGTCTAGATGGACGCCGCCGACCCCGCCGCGCTTGAAGCCGAAGTCGCCGCGCGTCTGTTCCCCTTCTCCCGGCCGCACCTCACAGGCTTCGACGGCCTCGACCGGCCGGAGGCGGAGCGACTGCTGGATCTGGCCGCCGCCTACGCCGACCTCAACCGCAGCCCGCGGCCCGCGCCGCTCGAAACCCTGCGTGGGCGCACCCTGGTCAACCTGTTCTTCGAGAACTCCACCCGCACCCAGGCCAGCTTCGAGATCGCCGCCAAGCGGCTGGGGGCGGACGTGGTGACGATGAATCCCGCCGCCTCCAGCGTCGCCAAGGGCGAGACGCTGATCGACACCGCGGTGACGCTCAACGCGATGCGGCCGGACCTGCTTGTCGTGCGCCACTCCGCCTCGGGGGCGGCCAACCTGTTGTCGCAGAAGGTGTCGTGCGCCGTCATCAACGCGGGCGACGGCCGCCACGAGCACCCGACGCAGGCGCTGCTCGACGCGCTGACGCTGCGGCGGGAGCTGGGATCGGTGGAGGGCCTTCTGGTGGCCATTTGCGGGGACGTCGCCCACAGCCGCGTCGCGCGCTCCAATATCTACCTGCTGCAGCTCCTCGGCGCGCGGGTCCGGCTGGTGGGGCCGCCCACCCTCGTGCCCGGCGTGGCGCGCGAGTGGGGATGCGAGGTGGCGCACGACATGCGCGAGGGGCTGAAGGGCGCGGACGTGGTGATGATGCTGCGCCTGCAGCTGGAGCGGATGGACGGCGGCTTCTTTCCCTCCGCCCGCGAGTACCACCGCTTCTACGGCCTGGATCGCGAGAAGCTGGGCTATGCCGCGCCCGGGGTGAAGGTGATGCATCCGGGGCCGATGAACCGCGGGTTGGAGATCGACTCCGACATCGCCGACGACCTGTCCGTCAGCCTGATCCAGGCGCAGGTGGAGATGGGGGTCGCCGCGCGCATGGCGGTGCTCGCCACGCTGGCTCTGCGCCGCGACGCGCACGGGTTCGCCGCATGAGCCCTCGGCCCACGGCCTTAGAGGGCGTGCGCCTGATCGACCCCACGACCGGCCGCGACGGCCCCGGCGCGCTGCTGGTGGTCGAAGGGGTGATCGCCGACGTGGCCTTCGGCGGCGACCTCGGCCCGCTGGCGCCGGACGTCGAGCGGCGCGACGGCGCGGGCCTCGTTCTGATGCCCGGCCTGGTCGACCTGCGCGTCAAGACCGGCGAGCCCGGCGCAGAGCCCAAGGAGACGCTGAAGTCCGCCGCCCGCGCCGCCGCCGCCGGGGGCGTGACCACCGTCGTCGTCCAGCCGGACACCGCGCCCGCGATCGACGACCCGGCGATGGTGGACTTCATCACCCGCCGAGCCCGCGACCTCGACCTCGTGCACGTGCTGGTGGCGGGCGCCGCGACGCGCGGCTGTCAGGGCGCGCAGCTTGCCGAGATCGGGCTGATGCGGGAGGCCGGCTGCGCCTACGTCACCGACGCCGACCGTCCGATCGCCGACAGCCGCGTGTTCCGCCGCGTGCTCACCTATGCGCGCGCCTTCGACGCGGTGGTGGCGCACCGGCCGAACGACCCTTCGCTCACCGCGGGTGCGGTCGCCACCGACGGGGAGTTCGCCGCGCGCCTGGGCCTGCCCGCCGCTCCCGCCGTCGCCGAGCGGATCATGCTGGAGCGCGACCTGGCGCTGGCGGAGCTCACCGGCGCGCGCCTGCTGGTCGACCAAATCACCACCGCCGACGCCTGCGCCCGCCTCTCCTCCGCCCGCGACCGGGGCGTGCGCGTCGCCGCCACCGCCTCGATCCACGCGCTGAGCTTCAACGAGTTGGACATCGGCGACTACCGCACCTTCTACCGCCTCGACCCGCCGCTCCGCGCCGAGGCCGATCGGGCGGCGCTGCTGGAGGCGGTGGCGAGCGGCTTGGTGGAGATCGTCACCTCCGCCCACACGCCGCAGCCGGCGGAGGAGAAGCGGCTGCCGTTCGCCGAGGCGTCCCCCGGCGCGGTCGGGCTGGAGACGCTGCTGCCGGCCCTGATCTCGCTGCACCTGGACGGGCAGGCGCCGCTCCTGCCGCTGCTGAAGGCGGTGACCAGCGCCCCGGCCGACCTCCTGGGCCTGCCGTGCGGGCGGCTGGCGAAGGGCGCGCCCGCCGACCTGATCCTGGTCGACCTGGAGGCCCCCCGCCTGATCGACGCCGAGCGGCTGCTGTCGAAGTCCAAGAATTCTCCGTTCGACGGGAGGCGGCTACAGGGCGTGGTGCGGATGACGATGGTGGACGGACGCGTGGTGGCGGGGGGGTGACGGCTCCCTTTGATCCCGCTCATCCCCGCGCATGCCGGGACCAGGCTTACTTGTTCGACCCGCGTTGAAGAAAGTCTGGGTTCCCGCATGCGCGGGAATGAGCGGCGAGAGAAAGGCTTAGCCCACGCCCAGGGTCTCATTGAACCGCAGCGGCTCCCCCCGGCCCGGCGCCAGCACTTCCCCGTCGCGCATCACCACCCGCCCGCGGATCACCGTCGCCATGGGCCAGCCGGTGGCCTCGAAGCTGTCGAAGGGCGTCCAGCCCGCGCGGGTCGCCTGCTGGTCGTGGGTGATCGTGCGCTTGGCCTTCAGGTCCACGATCGTGAGGTCCGCGTGCATCCCCTCGGCGATGCGGCCCTTGTCGGCGAGACCAAACAGGCGCTGCGCCCCGTGGCTGGTGAGGTCGACGAACCGCTCCAGCGTGAGCCGGCCCTGCGCGACGTGGGTCAGCATGATCGGCACCAGCGTCTGCACCCCCGGCATCCCCGACGGCGAGGCGGGGTAGGGGCGCGCCTTCTCCTCCGCCGTGTGCGGCGCGTGGTCGGACCCGAGCACGTCCACCACCCCTCCGGCGATCCCTTCGGCCCACAGGGCGGCGCGGTGGCGAGCCTCGCGGATCGGCGGGTTCATCTGGGCGTAGCCCTTCAGCCGCTCGTAGGCCTCCGGCGCGGCCAGCGTCAGGTGCTGGGGGGTGGTCTCGACGCTGGCCACGTCCTTGTGCCGGCTCAGAAACGCCATCTCCTCGGCGGTGGTCACGTGCAGCACGTGGATGCGCTTGCCCAGCCGCGTAGCGATGCGCACCAGCCGCTCGGTGCAGCGCATCGCGGTCTCGACGTCACGGACCTCCGGATGGCTTGTCCAGTCGCCGGTGCGGGCCAGGCCCTTGCGTTCGGCCAGCCGGTACTCGTCCTCGCTGTGGAAGGCGGCGCGGCGGCCGATGTGCTTTAGGATGTCGGCCACGCCCTCGTCGTCCGCCACCAGCAGCGAGCCGGTGGACGAGCCCATGAACACCTTGATCCCGCAGCAGCCGGGCAGCCGCTCCAGCTCGCCCAGCCACTGCGCGTTCTCGTGCGTGCCGCCGACGTAGAAGGCGTGGTCGCAGTCCATCCGCCCCTTGGCGCGCGCCAGCTTGTCCGCCAGCGCGTCGGGATCGGTAGTGGGGGGCGACGTGTTGGGCATCTCGAACACCGCGACCACCCCGCCCAGCACGGCGGAGCGGCCGCCCGTCTGCAGGTCCTCCTTCCACTCCAGCCCCGGCTCGCGGAAGTGGACCTGGGTGTCGATCACGCCGGGCAGAACGGTCAGGCCGGCCGCGTCGAACGTCTCACCGGCGTGGGCCTGGGCGAGGTCGCCGATGGCGGCGATGCGCCCCTCCCGGACGCCGATGTCGGCGAGCCCCCGCCCGGCGTGGTTCACCACCTCGCCGCCGCGCACGATCAGGTCGAAGGTCTGGGTCATGCGCGAGCCATAGCGCGGCTCGCGTCAGACCGGAACGCTCAGCCGCGGCCGCCGTCCGCGACCATCTTCAGGTCGTTCTCGCTGGGGTTCGAGGCCAACACGATGTCGGTGGCGCGGCGCCACTCCGGGGTGCCCTTGGGCAGGATGCCGCGGGCGCGCATGGCGAAGATGCGGGCCTGCTTCATGTCGCCGACCGAGAAGCGCGCCTCCGCGGACGCCAGCCGCGCCTGCCCGCCGTCGCCCTTGGCGTCGTAGGCCTGCGCCATCAGCGTCCAGGCGAAGGGGCTGTCGTGCTCCAGCGCCAGCGCCTTCTGCAGGTGCGGGATGGCCTCGTCGGCGCGCTTGCCGTCGTCCTGAGCCAGGATCGCCTGGGCCAGGTTGATCTGCAGCAGCGGCGCATCGGGCTTCAGCTTCACCGACTGGAGGTGCGCCAGCTCCGCCTCGTGCGGCCGCGCGGACTCGAAGTAGATCTGCCCCTTCAGCTCGTAGAGGTAGGGGTCGGACGGATAGTCGGCGATGAGGGCGTCCGTCAGCTTCAGCGCCTTGTCCGTCTCCAGCGCGCGGTAGTAGGCGATGGCGCGGGCGTAGCGGGCGGGGAAGCTGGTGTCGCTCTCCTTGACCTTGATGAAGGTCTGCTGCGGCGCGTCGATGAAGGCCGAGAGCTTGGCCTTCATGATCTCGTGCTTGGCGATCATCGCCGGGTCGTCGGGCGTCTTGTAGTGCGGCTGCTCCTCGGCGCGGCGGCGCAAAGCCTCGATCCGGTCGCCCGAGATCGGGTGGTCGACGAAGAAGCGGTAGCGCCGGACCTCGCTGAACACCTCCTCGTAGCGGAACTTGTCGAAGAACTCGACGAGGCCGCGGCCGGATTGCCCGGTCTTCTCCAGATAGGTCAGCGCCGCCTGGTCGGCGCGGCTCTCCTGCTCGCGTCCGTAGCTGAGCGAGTTGAGCGCGCCGAAGTAGGGCGAGGAGGTCAGGAGCGCGAGGCCGGCCTCCGGCGCGAAGGGCAGGGCGAGGAGGCCCAGCCCCGCGGAGATGATCATGGGCGCCAGGCCCGCACGCCCCATCTCGGCCTGGCCGCGCACGGTGTGGCCGCCGGCGGCGTGGCCGGTCTCGTGCGCCATCACGCCGATCAGCTCTCCGGGGTATTCGGTTTCCTGGATCAGCTTGGTGCCGATCGACATCGCCTGGCTGGAGTAGGTGCCGGCGTTCATCTCGTCCTGCACCAGGAGGATCTGCATCGTCTTGGGATTGATGCCGGCGGCGACGAAGACCGGATCGGCCTCCTCGTGGATGATCGCCTCGATCTCGGTGTCCCGGATCAGGTTGGGCCCCTTCTCAGCGCCGCCCGACTGCGCGTCCGCGGCGGCCGGCGCGAGGGCGAGCGCCAGGCTTGCGGCGGCGAGGAGGAGGCGGGCGGGGCGTCGGGGGTCAGGCGTGCGCGTCATGGCGTCCGGTTCGATCCCCCGGGCCTGAGCTTATGCCGCCCCCCGGGCGAGCGCGCCAGCCTCCCGCCCTGCGGCAGGCGCGCGCGCCTCAGGCCTCGTTGAGCGCGAGCGCCGGGTCCCGCTTCAGCCGCGGCGCCACCATGGGGATGGTCAGCATCGTGCTCGCCACCGCCATCAGGAGGAGCGCGGTGAAGGTGGCGGCGGTGATGATCGCCTTGTCCAGCAGGATGTTGACGAAGATGATCATGATGAGCGCCTTGGTCTGCAG
>CAZZZR010000009.1:0-21230 GCA_964658605.1 uncultured Caulobacter sp.
GATCACCCGCGAGATGAAGCGCCAGGGCCGCGTCTGGATCCGCATCTTCCCGGACGTGCCGGTCACCGACAAGCCGGCTGAAGTCCGCATGGGCAAGGGCAAGGGCGCGGTCGAGTACTGGGCGGCGCGCGTCGCCCCCGGCCGGATCATGTTCGAGATCGACGGCGTGCCGGACGACGTGGCCCGCCAGGCGCTCGCGCTCGGCGCCGCCAAGCTGCCGATCCGCGTGAAGGTGGTCACCCGCCTCGACGCGGGCCTGCTCATGCACACCGAAGACGCCGGCGGACCGGCCCAGCAGGCGGAGGCCGCGTGATGAAGATCGACGACGTTCGCGGCATGACGCCCGACCAGCTGACCGACTCCCTGCTCAACCTGAAGAAGGAGCAGTTCAACCTGCGCTTCCAGGCGGCGACCGGCCAGATGGAGAAGACCCACCGGGTGGACCAGATCCGCAAGGACATCGCCCGGATCAAGACCGTGACGCGCCAGAAGGCGGGCCCGAAGGCCACGCCGCAGAAGACGAAGGCCTAAGACATGCCCAAGCGCATCCTCGAAGGGACCGTCGTCTCCGACAAGGGCGACAAGACCGTGGTGGTGCTGGTGGAACGCACGTTCCAGCACCCCGTGATGAAGAAGCCGGTCCGCCGGTCGAAGAAGTACCACGCCCACGACGAGGCGAACGTCTACAAGACGGGCGAGCTGGCCCGGATCGTGGAGTGTGCGCCGAAGTCGAAGACGAAGACCTGGGAAGTGCTGCCCAAGGGCGACACGGCCTCGGCCTCCGCATAATCCAGTCTGGAAGGTAGACAGCCATGATCCAGATGCAGACTAACCTGGACGTCGCCGACAATTCGGGCGCCCGCCGGGTCATGTGCATCAAGGTGCTCGGCGGCGCAGGCCGTCGATACGCCGGCGTGGGCGACGTGATCGTCGCCTCCGTGAAGGAAGCCATTCCGCGCGGCCGCGTGAAGAAGGGCGACGTCGTGCGCTGCATCGTCGTGCGCACCGCCAAGGACATCGCCCGCAAGGACGGCTCGACCATCCGCTTCGACAAGTCGGCGGCGGTGATCGTGAACAAGGCGAACGAGCCGGTCGGCACTCGCATCTTCGGGCCGGTGCCGCGGGAGCTGCGCGCCAAGAACCACATGAAGATCATCAGCCTCGCCCCGGAGGTGCTGTGATGGCGGCCAAGATCAAGTCGGGCGACCGCGTCGTCCTGCTCGCCGGCAAGGACAAGGGCAAGCAGGGCAAGGTCCTGAAGGTCATGCCCAAGGACGAGCGCCTGGTGGTGGAGGGGCTGAACATGGTCCAGCGCCACACCAAGGCCAGCCAGACCGATCCCCAGGGCGGGATCAAGAACAAGGAAGCGTCGGTGCACGTCTCGAACGTGGCCATCGTCGACTCCAAGGGCGCGCCCACCCGCGTCGGCTTCCGCATGGAAGGCGACAAGAAGGTGCGCTTCGCCAAGACCACGGGCGAGACGATCAATGGCTGAAGAACAGACCGTGACGGCCGACAAGGCCTACACCCCCCGCCTGAAGGCCGAGTACGCCGAGCGCATCCGCGCGGCGATGACCGAGCAGTTCGGCTACACCAACCCGATGCAGGTGCCCAAGCTCGAGAAGATCGTGTTGAACATGGGCATCGGCGAAGCGGTGAACGACTCCAAGAAGGTCGCCGCCGCCGTGAAGGACCTGACGCGCATCGCCGGCCAGAAGCCGATCACGACCCGCGCCCGCAAGTCCATCGCCCAGTTCAAGCTGCGCGAGGGCATGGTGATCGGCGCCAAGGTGACGCTGCGCAAGGAGCGGATGTACGAGTTCCTGGACCGTCTGATCACCATCGCGCTGCCGCGGGTGAAGGACTTCCGGGGCCTCAACGGCAAGGCGTTCGACGGCCGCGGCAACTACGCCATGGGCCTCAAGGAGCACATCGTGTTCCCGGAGATCAACTACGACGAGATCGACCAGATGTGGGGCATGGACATCGTCGTCTGCACCACCGCCAAGTCCGACGACGAGGCGCGCGCGCTGCTCAAGGAATTCAAGTTCCCGTTCGTGGCGAACTGACGGGAAGGACCAGGAAACCATGGCCAAGAAGTCCGCCGTCAACCGCAACGCCCACGTCGCGAAGCTCATCAAGCAGTACGCCGGAAAGCGCGCCGCTCTGAAGGGCGTCGCCAACGACGAGAGCCGCCCGCTGGAGGAGCGCTTCCAGGCGCGCCTGCAGATGAGCGAGCTGCCGCGCAACAGCTCGCCCGTGCGCTTCCGCAACCGCTGCGACGTCACCGGGCGTCCGCGCGCCTTCTACCGCAAGATGAAGATGAGCCGGATCGCCCTGCGCGAGCTGGGCAGCCGGGGCCAGATCCCCGGCCTCGTCAAGTCGAGCTGGTGAGGGGAGGAGACCTATGTCTTTCAACGACCCCCTGAGCGACATGATCGCCCGCATCAAGAACGCCGCGACCCGCAAGCGTTCGATGGTGCGCACCCCCGCCTCCACCCTGCGCCGGCGCGTCCTCGACGTGCTGCAGGACGAGGGCTACATCCGCGGCTACACCCTCGTCGAGGTTGAAGGCGCCCACCCCGAGTTCGAGATCGAACTGAAGTACTACGACGGCCAGCCCGTGATCGCGGAGATCTCCCGCGTCTCGACGCCGGGCCGGCGTGTGTACTCCTCGATCAAGGACCTGAAGCCGGTGAAGAACGGCCTCGGCATCTCCATCCTCTCCACGCCCAAGGGCGTGATGAGCGACAGCGTCGCGCGGACGGAGAACGTCGGCGGCGAAGTCCTCTGCCGCGTCTACTAAGAGCGAGCGCCATGTCCCGTATCGGAAAGAAGGCGATCGAAGTGCCCAAGGGCGTGACCGTCACGCTCGAAGGCCAGGCGATCAAGGTGAAGGGTCCCAAGGGGGAGCTTTCGCACACCCTGCCGGAGGAGATCGAGGTCAGCCAGGCCGACGGCCAGCTCACCCTCACCCCCCGCGGCGACAGCCAGCGCCACAACGCGATGTGGGGCCTCAGCCGCACGCTCACCAACAACATGGTTGAGGGCGTGACCAAGGGCTACGAGACCGTGCTGGAGCTCGTGGGCGTCGGCTATCGCGCCGCGCTCAAGGGCCGCGACCTGTCGCTGCAGCTCGGCTTCAGCCACGACGTCGACATGCCGCCCCCGGCCGGGATCACCTTCGCGGTGCCCCGTCCGGTCGAGGTCCGCATCGCGGGCATCGACAAGCAGCTCGTCGGCGAAACGGCTGCGCGCATCCGCCGCGTGCGTCCGCCTGAGCCCTACAAGGGCAAGGGCGTGCGCTACCAGGGCGAGACGGTGCGCCGCAAGGAAGGCAAGAAGAAGTAGGCCATGGCGCTCACCCCTCGCGAATCCCACGCCAAGCGCGCCCAGCGCCAGCGCACCCGCCTGAAGAAGTTCGGCACGGGCCGCGCCCGCCTGTCGGTCTTCCGCTCCGACAAGCACATCTCCGCCCAGGTGATCGACGACGCCCAGGGCGTGACCCTGGCCGCCGCCTCCTCGCTCGAGAAGGACGGTCCGGAGAAGGGCTCCAACAAGGCCGCGGCGGAAGCCGTGGGCAAGCTGGTCGCCGAGCGCGCCAAGGCGGCCGGGATCACCGACGTCGTGTTCGACCGCGGCGGCTATATCTTCCACGGCCGGGTCAAAGCCCTGGCCGACGCCGCGCGCGAAGCCGGCCTGAACTTCTAAGGATCCGAGAATGGCTCGACCCAACGAAGGCGGCGGAAACCGCGACCGCAGGCCCCGCGACCGCGAGGAAGGCGAAAGCGACGTCGTCGAAAAGCTGGTGCACATCAACCGCGTGGCCGCCACCGTGAAAGGCGGCCGCCGCTTCTCGTTCGCCGCCCTGATGGTGGTCGGCGACGGCAAGGGCCGCGTCGGCTTCGGCCATGGCAAGGCGCGCGAAGTGCCCGAAGCCATCCGTAAGGCCACCGAGGAAGCCAAGAAGACCATGATCCGCGTGCCGCTGCGCGAGTCGCGCACGCTGCACCATGACGGCTACGGTCGTCACGGCGCGGGCAAGGTGACGCTGCGCGCGGCGCCTCCCGGCACCGGCGTGATCGCCGGCGGCCCGATGCGCGCGGTGCTCGAGACGCTGGGCGTGCACGATGTCGTGGCCAAGTCGATCGGCTCGTCGAACCCCTACAACATGATCCGCGCGACGTTCGACGCGCTGAAGGTCCAGGCGTCGCCGCGCCAGATCGCCTCCAAGCGGGGCAAGAAGGTCAGCGACATCCTGGGCCAGCGCAACGACGGGGCGAGCGATCCCGCCGTCTTGGAGGGCTGATCCATGGCTCCGAAGAAGCCCGCCGAAGCCGCCAAGGCCGCCACCGTCACCGTGCGCCAGACGGCCAGCCCGCTGCGCCGTCCCGCCGACCAGCGCGCGACCCTGAAGGGCCTGGGCCTGAACAAGATCGGGCGCGAGTCCGTCCTGCCCGACACCCCCTCCATCCGCGGCGCGATCGCCAAGGTCGCCCACATGGTGGAAGTGGTCGACTGACCTTACCCCCGCTCATCCCCGCGAATGCGGGGCCCCAGACTTGCGTGCCTTTGGGCGGGCCTGGACGGGAGCGGGGACTAAGAAAGCCTGGGTCCCCGCATTCGCGCGGATGAGCGGGTTTTACAGCAACGCCGAGTCCGGCAACTGCCGGGCGCAAACTCCGAAGGAGAAGGCCATGAAGCTCAACGAAATCGCCGACAACGCCGGCGCCCACAAGCCGCGCATGCGCATCGGTCGCGGCGGCGGATCCGGCAAGGGCAAGACCGGCGGCCGCGGCGTGAAGGGGCAGACCTCGCGCACCGGCCACGGCATCAACGGGTTCGAGGGCGGCCAGATGCCGCTCCACATGCGCATGCCCAAGCGCGGCTTCAACAGCCGCAACCGCCTCGACTTCGCCGAGGTGAACCTGTGGCGGATCGCTCAGGCCATCGAGGCCGGCAAGCTCGACGCCAAATCCCCGATCGACGCTCAGGCGCTGATCGCTGCCGGCGTCATCCGGCGCGAGAAGGACGGCGTGCGCCTGCTCGGCAAGGGGGAACTGGCCACCAAGATCAGCCTCACGGTGCACTCGGCCTCCGCCGCGGCCCGCAAGGCGATCGAGGACGCGGGCGGCACGCTCACGGCCACCAAGCCCGAGAAGACGGAAGCCTCGGCCGAGGGCTGAGCCGCCCAGGCGGGGGAGGGCGGGTGACAGCCCGCCCCCCGCCCCCTATGTCTCGTCCCTTCGCTCCGACTCCCTGAGGGCCCATGGCCTCCGCCGCCGAACAGCTCGCCGCCAACATGAACGTCGGCGCCTTCGCCAAGGCGACCGACCTGCACAAGCGCCTGTGGTTCACACTGGGGGCGCTGATCGTCTACCGGCTGGGCACCTATATCCCGATCCCCGGCATCGACCCCGTCGCCTTCGCGCACGCCTTCCAAGGGCAGGCGAAGGGGATCCTGGGCATGTTCAACATGTTCTCTGGCGGCGCTGTGCAGCGCATGGCCGTCTTCTCGCTGAACGTGATGCCCTACATCTCGGCATCGATCATCGTGCAGCTGATGGCCACCATCTACGGCCCCTGGGAGAAGCTGCGGAAGGAAGGCGGCGACGCCGGCCGCAAGACGCTGAACCAGTACACCCGCTACCTCACCGTGCTCCTGGCCATCATCCAGAGCTTCGGCATCGCGGTGGGCTTCCAGCGCACTCAGGGCCTCGTCATTGACCCGGGAATCTTCTTCACCCTGACGACCGTGGCGACGCTGACCGGCGGCACGCTGTTCCTCATGTGGCTGGGCGAGCAGATCACCAGCCGCGGCGTCGGCAACGGCACGAGCCTGATCATCTTCGCGGGCATCGTGGCGGTCCTGCCGCGCACCATCTGGCAGATGCTGAGCCAGACGCGCACGGGCGCCATGAGCCCGTTCGTGCTGTTGGCGATCGCCGCCATCTCGGTCGGCGTGGTGCTGGCGATCGTCTTCTTCGAGCGCGCGCAGCGGCGGCTCCTGATCCAGTATCCGAAGCGCCAGGTCGGCAACAAGATGTACGGCGGCGACAGCTCCTTCCTGCCGCTGAAGATCAACACCGCGGGCGTGATCCCGCCGATCTTCGCCAGCTCGCTGCTGCTGCTGCCGGCCACCGTGATGGGCTTCCTGGCCGCGGCGAACCTGCCCGCCTGGCTGCAGTGGGTGCCCGAGGTGGTGGGCCAGCTGCAGCACGGGCGGCCGCTGTTCATCCTGCTCTACGCGACGCTGATCATCTTCTTCTGCTTCTTCTACACCTCGATCGTGTTCAATCCCGAGGAGACGGCGGAGAACCTGCGCAAGTACGGCGGCTTCCTGCCCGGCATCCGCCCCGGCAAGCGCACGGCCGAGTACATCGACACGGTTCTCACCCGCCTGACGGTGATCGGCGCGGCCTACATCACCGCGGTCTGCATCCTGCCCGAGGGGATCATGGGGGCGATGGGCAGCTCGACCTATACGCTGGGCGGCACCTCGATCCTGATCGTCGTCACGGTCACCATGGACACGGTGAGCCAAATCCAGTCCCATCTCCTGGCCCACCAGTACGAGGGGCTGATCAAGAAGTCGAAGCTGCGCACGGGGCGCGGGTCGGGTCGCGCCGTCCCCAGCATCCGCTAAGCGCCGCTCGGGAGGGGCGTGACTTGAACCTGATCCTGTTCGGCCCGCCGGGAGCGGGGAAAGGCACACAGGCGTCCCGCCTCGTCGCCGAGCGCCACATGGTGCAGCTCTCCACCGGCGACATGCTGCGCGCCGCCATCGCCGCGCAGAGCCCGCTGGGCCAGCGCGTGAAGGCGGTGCTGGAGGCGGGCGACCTCGTCAGCGACGACATCGTGGTCGACCTGATCGACGAGCGGCTGGATGCCGCCGAGGCCGGTGGCGGCGCGATCTTCGACGGCTTTCCCCGCACCGTGGTGCAGGCCGAGGCGCTGGACGCGCTCCTGACCCGCCGCGGCAAGAAGGTCGACGTCGTGATCCGTCTGAAGGTGGACGAGGAGGCGCTCGTCGCCCGCATCACCAAGCGTTTCCACGAGCAGGGCCGCCGTGACGACAACCCCGAGGTGTTCAAGACCCGGCTCGACGCGTACCACGACCAGACCCAGCCCCTGCTCGGCTTCTACGCCGGCCACGGCAAACTGGTGGAGGTGGACGGCATGGCCTCCATGGACACGGTCTCCGCCGAGATCGCGACCGCCATCGACCGGGTGAAGGCCCACGCCGACGCTTGACGACCCTTCGCTTTTGTTCCGTCCGGCATTGACGGATCGGCCTAGCCGCCTATAACCGTGCGCTCCCGCGAAAGGGCGCTTCGCCGCGCCGGCCCTCTCCGTACGAGGTCCGGGGCCTTTCCGCGTTCCAGCGCGCGACCAGGAGACGAGACGAGTGGCCCGTATCGCAGGCGTCAACATCCCGACCAACAAGCGCGTCGAGATCGCGCTGCAGTATATCCACGGCGTCGGCTCGGCCACCGCCAAGGAGATCATGGAAACGGTCGGCATCGACCAGGCGCGCCGCGTGAACCAGCTCACCGACGCCGAGGTGCTGCAGATCCGCGAGACCATCGACCGCGAGCACGTGGTCGAAGGCGACCTGCGCCGCGAGACGTCCATGAACATCAAGCGGCTGCAGGACCTCGCGTCCTACCGCGGCCTGCGTCACCGCAAGGGCCTGCCGGTCCGCGGCCAGCGCACCCACACCAACGCTCGCACCCGGAAGGGCCCGTCCAAGCCCATCGCCGGCAAGAAGAAGTAAGGTCAGAACCCACCGATGGCCAAGGCTCCGGAACGCGTCAAGAAGCGCGAACGCAAGAACATCACCAGCGGCGTCGCGCACGTGAACGCCAGCTTCAACAACACCATGATCACGATCACCGACGCGCAGGGGAACGCCATCTCCTGGTCCAGCGCGGGGACCATGGGGTTCAAGGGCTCGCGCAAGTCCACGCCCTACGCCGCGCAGGTGGCAGGCGAGGACGCGGCGAAGAAGGCGATGGAGCACGGCGTGAAGACGCTGGAGGTCAACGTCTCCGGCCCCGGTTCCGGCCGCGAGTCGGCCCTGCGCGCTTTGCAGGCGGCGGGCCTGATCGTCACCACTATCCGAGACGTGACCCCCATCCCACATAACGGGTGCCGGCCGCCGAAGCGCCGCCGCGTCTGACGCCCGGCTCCTTACCAGTCCGCCCCCTGCTTGAGGCGCCCGTCAGATCCCTTCCGGGATTTGGGGGCGCCTCGCACCTGTTCTGAGAGACCCCCGTGATCGAACGCAACTGGCAAGAGCTGATCCGTCCCGAGAAGCCGCAGATCGAGGCGGGCGGCGACGGGCAGCGCAAGGCCCGCATGATCGCCGAGCCGCTGGAGCGCGGCTTCGGCGTGACGCTCGGCAACGCGCTTCGCCGCGTGCTGCTCTCCTCCCTGCAGGGCGCGGCCGTGACCGCGGTGCAGATCGACGGAGTCGTGCACGAGTTCTCCTCGCTGGAAGGCGTGCGCGAGGACGTCGTGGACGTCGTGCTCAACATCAAGGCGATGGCGCTGCGCATGCATGCGGAAGGCCCCAAGCGCATGACGCTGAAGGCCACCGGCCCCGGCGTCGTCACCGCCGGCCAGATCGAAGCTCCTTCGGACATCGAGATCCTCGACAAGAACCACGTCATCTGCACGCTGGACGACGGCGCCTTGGTGCGGATGGAGTTCACCGTCAACACGGGCAAGGGCTACGTGCCGTCAGAGCGCACCCGGCCCGAGGACGCGCCGATCGGCCTGATCGCGGTGGACGCCCTGTTCTCGCCGGTGAAGCGCGTCGCCTATCGCGTCGAGCCGACCCGTCAGGGCCAGAGCCTCGACTACGACAAGTTGATCCTGGAGATCGAGACCAACGGCGCCGTCACCCCGGTGGACGCGGTGGCCTACGCCTCGCGCATCCTGCAGGACCAGCTCAACATCTTCATCACCTTCGAGGAGCCGCGCCAGCGCGTCGCCGACGAGGCCAAGCCCGAGCTGCCCTTCAACCCGGCGCTGCTCAAGAAGGTCGACGAGCTGGAGCTTTCCGTCCGCTCGGCCAACTGCCTGAAGAACGACAACATCGTTTACATCGGCGACCTGATCCAGAAGACCGAGGGCGAGATGCTGCGCACCCCGAACTTCGGCCGCAAGTCGTTGAACGAGATCAAGGAAGTGCTGACGGCGATGGGCCTGCACCTCGGCATGGACGTGCCGAACTGGCCGCCCGAGAACATCGACGATCTGGCCAAGAAGTTCGAAGACCAGATTTGATTCATCCTCCCCATGCTGCGTATGGGGAGGTGGCCCGGAGGGCCGGAGGGGCCGCGGTAGCGCGGAAGACACAGCCGCCTAGCGTTGAGTGCGCGGCGTTCCGCTCGCTGCGCGAGCGGCCCCCTCCCGGCTTCGCCGGCCCTCCCCCATCTGCGAGGGGGGAGATATAAGACGACCGCGTCGTCATCCCGAAGCCCACGGCTCCGGGCGCCTGTCGAAGCCGCACCAGCGGCGGAGGGCTCCGACGCTCCATGTTGCTCCGGCCGGATGACGGGTCGGATCGGTGAAGCCGGCGCAGGCTAGCGCGCCACAAGGGCCCGCGCGGCCACGGAGAGACGAGAATGCGCCACGGCGTCGCCCACAGGAAGCTCGGCCGGACCACGGCCCACCGCACCGCCATGTTCGCCAATATGGCCGCCTCCCTGATCAAGCACGAGCAGATCACCACCACGCTTCCCAAGGCCAAGGAGCTTCGCCCCGTGGTCGAGAAGCTGGTGACGCTGGCCAAACGTGGCGGGTTGCACGCGCGTCGCCAGGCCATCAGCCAGGTCCGCGACATCGAACAGGTCGGCAAGCTGTTCGAGACGCTGGGCCCCCGCTACGCGGAGCGCCAGGGCGGCTACATCCGCGTGCTCAAGGCCGGCTATCGCCACGGCGACAACGCGCCCATGGCCGTGATCGAGTTCGTCGACCGCGACGTCAGCGAGAAGGGCAAGGACTCCGGCCCGGTCTACGCCGGCGGCGAGTTCGACGACGCCGAGTAGGCGGTCGCGTCATCCGTGAAGTCGAAAAACTCCCGGGGCCGCGCGGCTTCCGGGGGTCTTGCTTGTCGGCCGTCGCTCACCTCGACAGCGTCACGCCGTCAAGCTATGCCGTTAGCGCAGCAGTGGAGCGCCTGCCTATGAATCGTCAGAGAGCCCGCCGAGCGGCGGCCTGACGCCCTGACCTCGGCGTGACGCGGGGGAGGGCGATCGATCCCTCTCATCGCCCGAGCCGCGGCTGCGCGGCGCCGCAGGTCTCCATGCCCTTCTCAAGACCCGTCTTCGCCGCGCCCGCACGCGTGGCCTCCAGCTTCATCCTCGTCGCCGTCTTCCTCGACATGGCGGCGCTGGGGATTTCCATCACCGTCCTGCCGACCCTGATCGGCCGCCTCGTCCACGGGCCCGGCGCCGGCTGGATCAACGGCGTCTTCGTGGGCGTCTGGGCGCTCGTCCAGTTCGCCTGCGCGCCGACGCTGGGCGTCGTCTCCGACCGCTTCGGGCGAAGGCCCCTGCTGCTCCTCTCCATGACGGGGCTGGGGCTCGACTACGTCGTCATGGCGCTCGCGCCCGACCTGTGGTGGCTGCTGGCCGGCAGGATCGTGTCCGGCGTCACGGCCTCGAGCTTCTCGGTCTGCTACGCCTACGTCACCGACGTGACGCCGGAGGGCGGGCGCGCGGCGGCCTTCGGGCGGCTGGGAGCGGCGTTCGGATTGGGCTTCATCCTCGGTCCGGCGCTGGGCGGCCTTTTGGGGGCGGAGTCGGTGCGCGCGCCCTTCTGGGCGGCGGCGGCGCTGTCGCTCGGCAACGCCCTGTTCGGCTTCCTGGTGCTGCCGGAGTCGCTGCCGCGCGAACGGCGCTCCGCCTTCGCCTGGCGCAAGGCCAATCCGCTGGGGGCGCTGAGCCTGTTGCGGTCCCACCCCGAGCTCGGCGGCCTGGCCTGGACGCATCTGCTGTCGCAGCTCGCCGGCGCCTCGATCGCGAGCGTCTACGTGCTCTACGTGGTGGGCCGCTTCGGCTGGTCGCTGCGCATGGTGGGCTTGAGCCTCGCCTTCGTGGGCGTGCTGGTGGCCGGCGTTCAGGGTGTGGCCGTCGGGCGCATCACCCGGGCGATCGGGGAGCGGCGCACCCTGTTGCTCGGCGTCGCGGCGGGCGGCGCGAGCCTTCTGGGGTTCGGCCTGGCGAGCGCGGGCTGGATGATCTTCGCCTCCCTGCTGGTGTTCGGGCTGTGGGGCCTGCAGGGGCCGTCCACCCTGGCGTTGATGAGCCGGCGCGTGTCGGAGGCCGAGCAGGGGCGGCTGCAGGGTGCGGTGGCGAGCCTGACCAGCATGGCCGACGGCGTGGGCCCTTTCGTCTTTGGCGCGATCTACAGCGTCGCGCTCGGCGCTGGCGCGAGGGGTGCGGCCGCGGGAGCGCCGTTCCTGGCGGCGGCGGCGGTGATGGCGGCGACCTTGCCGATCGCCGCGTCCGTCCTGCGCCGGAGTGGGGCGACGGGCGTTGGCTAAACGTCGCGCAGCCGTGGAATAATCGCCCTCATGGCGCGCCTCCTCGTCCTGCTCGCGATCTTCTTTGGTGCGAGAGCGGCCGCGGCCCAGCCTGCCCCCGCCGCGCCGCCGGTTCGCGCGTCGGGGCCGCCGCTGATCCTGATCTCCATCGACGGCTTTCGCGCCGACTACCTCAAGCGGGGCCTCACTCCCACGCTGAAGGCGCTGGCGGACGACGGGGTGCGGGCGACCGCCATGCACCCGTCGTTCCCTTCGCTGACCTTCCCCAACCACTACACGCTGGTGACGGGTCTGCGCCCCGACCGGCACGGGATCGTCAACAACACGATGGAGGACGACCGCATCCAGCCCGACCGCCGCTTTACGCTGGGGGGCTACGGGGCGGTCAGCGACCCGCGCTGGTGGGACGAGGCCACGCCGATCTGGGTCACGGCAAAACAGGGGGGGCTGCGCACGGCGACGCTGTTCTGGCCCGGCTCGGAGGCGGCGATCCATGGCGTGCGCCCCGACGAGTGGATGCACTTCGACGCCGCGATCACGCCCGACCAGCGCGTGGACATCCTGCTCGACTGGCTGGCGCTGCCACCGGAGAAGCGGCCCGAATTCCTGACGCTTTACTTCGACGCCGTCGACCACGAGGGCCACCTGCACGGTCCGGATAGCCCCGAGGTGGACGCCGCGCTGCGCCAGACCGACGCGGCGCTGGCGCGGCTGGTCGCCGGGCTGAAGGCCCTGGGCATGGCCGAGACCGCCAACCTGATCGTCGTCGCCGACCACGGCATGGCTCCCACCGCGCCCAGCCGGGCGGTCTTCATCGAGGACGCGCACGCCGGTCCCGTGCACGTGGTGACGGTCGGCTCGTCCATGGGCGTGGCGGCCGATCCGCAAGGGGGGGAGGCGGCGCTAGACCGGCTGGTGGCTTGGCGGCCCGGCCACGCGCGCTGCCGGCGCAAGGCCGACCTGCCCGCGAGCCTGCACTATGGGAGCAATCCCCGCATCCCCGAGGTCGTCTGCATTGCCGAGGCGGGCTGGCTCGTGCTGTCGCGAGACGGTGACCACCGGGTTCTTGCGGGCGAGCACGGCTATGATCCCGCCTCGCCGCTGATGGACGCCCTGTTCGTGGCGCACGGCCCCGCCTTCCGCCGCGGCTACGTCCAGCCGGCCTTCGACAACGTCGACGTCTACCCCCTGATGGCGCGCGTGCTGGGGATAGCACCCCTACCGAACGACGGGCGACTGGACGAGGTGGCGCGAGCTCTGGCCAAGCACTGATCTAAAGTTGACATATTTGCGCTTTCCGGCAATCGTTGGCGCCGTTACCAGGAGGCCGCCGCCATGCCGGAAGATCACCGTCCGTCCCTGTCGTCAGCCCTGAGCTACCGCGACAACCGCGCCGCCCTGGCGTGGCTGGAGCAGGCGTTCGGGTTCGAGCCCTCCATGGTGATCCTCGACGACGACGGCGTCATCCTCCATGCGGAGATGCGGTTCGGCGACGGCCTGATCATGGTCGGCTCGGAGTGGAGCGCGAACCGCAGGAGCCCCGCCTCGCTCGGCGGCGCCTGCACCCAGACGGTGCACGTGCACTTGGAGGAGGACGTTGACGGCCATTGCGAGCGTGCCCGCGCCGCCGGCGCCGTCATCGAGATGGAGCCGGAGACGCAGTTCTACGGAGACCGCACCTATCGCGCCGTCGATCCGGAGGGGCACGTCTGGACCATCAGCCAGACCGTCACGCCCATGACGCCCGCCGAATGGGACAAGGCCGCGGGCGTCACCACGCGCGAGCGGCCTTGACGGTCGCCGGGGCGGGGGAGGGCACGCTGGACGCGGTGCTCGCCGCGCTGGCCGACCCCCGTCGCCGCCGCGCGGTGGATCTCCTGCGGGAGCGCCCGCACGCGTCGGGGGAGCTCGCCCGCATGCTGGAGCTTCCCGCCCCCGCCATGAGCCGCCACCTGAAGGTGCTGCGCGAGAGCGGCCTGGTGGAGGAGGGGCATGGTGGCCCAGACGCGCGCGTGCGGCTCTACCGGCTACGGCCCAAGGGCGTGGCGGGGCTCAGCGCCTGGCTCGCCGCGCTCGAGGCCGCCTGGTCGGAGGAGCTCGCCGCCTTCAAGGCGCATGTGGAACGCGGGTGAGAGCGGACGCCGCACAGGTCTCGGTCCGCGTCTCCGCCGGCCAGGAGGCCGCGTTCGACGCTTTCACGCGCGAGCTCGGCCTCTGGTGGCGCCCGCACCCTCTGTTCGCCACGACCCCCCGCGCGCCCGGCGCGGTCGCGCTCGAGCGGCCCGGACTCCAGGGCCGGTTGGTCGAGACGTTGGCGGACGGTCGCACCTTCGAGATCGGCCGCGTCATCGCCTGGGAGCCGCCCCGCCGCGTGTGCTTCGGATGGCGCCCGGCGAGCCTTCCGCCCGCCGACGCCACCGAGGTCGAGGTCGTCTTCGCGCCTGCCGGCGACCAGACGCGCGTGACCGTCACGCACCGGGGCTGGTCGCACGTGCCCGAAGGTCACGTGGCCCGTCATGGCTTTCCCGGCGACCTCCTCCTGCGCCGCCTCGGGGAGTGGTGGACGGCGCAGCTTCGGCGCTACAAGGGGGCGGTGACGGGACGCGCGCCAGAGGCATGACCACCGAACCCCTGGCGGACCCGCTGCAGCCTCCGCCCGACCTCACCTCGCCGCCTGACGGGCTGACGCCGCCCCGCGCGCAGGGCGTGGCGCCGTCGCCGCCGCACCGCCGCCGGGCGGCGCTGGGCTTCATCTTCGTCACCGCGCTGATCGACATCATGGCGATCGGCGTCATCATCCCGGTTCTGCCGAAGCTGGTGCAGAGCTTCACCCACGGAGACGCGGGCCGCGCGGCCCAGGTCTACGGACTGTTCGGCGCCACCTTCGCCCTGATGCAGTTCGTCTGCTCGCCGTTCCAGGGGGCCTTGAGCGATCGCTTCGGACGCCGGCCCGTGCTCCTGGTCTCGATCTTCGGGCTCGGTCTCGACTACATCCTGATGGCGCTGGCGCCGAACCTGGCCTGGCTGTTCGTGGGCCGGATCATAAGCGGCATGACCGCGGCCAGCTTCTCCACCGCCAACGCCTACATCGCCGACGTGACCCCGCCGGACAAGCGCGCGGGCGCCTTCGGGCTGCTGGGCACGGCCTTCGGCGTCGGCTTCATCCTGGGGCCGCTGCTGGGCGGGATGCTGGGCCAGTACGACCCGCGCTGGCCGTTTTGGGCGGCGGCGGCGCTGGCGCTGACCAACGGTCTCTACGGCCTCTTCGTCTTGCCGGAGTCGCTGCCGAAGGACCGGCGGGCCCCGTTCGTGCTGAAGAACGCCAACCCGCTGGGCTCCATGCGGCTCTATGGCCGCCACCGCGACCTGACGATGCTGGCGGGGGTGCTGTTCCTCTTCTACCTGGCGCATCAGGTGCTGCAGTCGTCGATGGTGCTCTACACGACCCACCGCTACGGCTGGACGGCCGCGACGGTCGGCTTGTCGCTGGCGATAACCGGGCTCGGTTCGATCATCGTGCAGAGCTTCGTGATCCGGCCCTTCGTCAGGCGCTTCAAGGAGCGGGGCGCGCTCTACTTCGGCCTGTTCTGCGGCTCGCTGGGCATGGCCTGGTACGGCACGGCGCCGAACGGCTGGATCTACTGGGGCGGCGCGCCGGTGTTCGCCCTGATGGGGCTGGTGGGACCCGGGATCAACGGGCTGATGAGCCGCCGGGTGTCCCCCACCGAACAGGGACGTCTGCAGGGCGCCAACGCGGGACTGATGGCGGGCGCGGGGCTGATCGGGCCGATCCTGTTCACCGAGGTCTTCGCCTGGTCGATCCGCCAGCGGCCCGAGCTGCCCGGCCTGGCGCTCTATCTCTCCTCCGCCTTCATCGCCGGCGCCCTGCTGCTGGCCTGGCGCACGCCGCGGTCGGCGGCGGCCGCGCAGGCCGCCTGAACCGAAGCGGCGGGGGCGCCATCATTGCGCCGCGCGCCTTGGTGAATCGTCGTCGCAAGCCAACGCTTGAGCCGACATGACCCTGAAGCCCCTTCTGACCGTCTCCCTCGCCGTGCTCGCGGTCGCCTGTTCGCGGCCCGGGCCGTCCAGCGCGCAGACGCCGCCGCTCTCCGGCCCCGGCGCACCCCCGCTGGCGACGCCGAACCGCACCCCGCCCTCCGACGCGGCCACGATGAAGATGAGCTTCGCGCCGATCGTGAGGCGCGCCGCGCCGGCGGTGGTCAACATCTCGTCCAAGCGCGTGGTGCACCAGCAGGTGGACCCCTTCTTCGCCTTCTTCGGGGGCATGGGCGCGCCGCGCGAGCGGGTGGAGGGCAGCCTGGGCTCGGGCGCCATCGTGCGCGCCGACGGGCTGATCGTGACGAACAACCACGTCATCGAAGGCGGCCAGGAGATCACCGTCAGCCTGGCCGACCGGCGCGAGTTCCCCGCCAAGCTCGTCCTGGCCGACGCCCGCAGCGACCTCGCCATCCTGAAGATCGACGTCGGCGCGGAGAAGCTGCCCGTGCTGCCCATCGCCGACCGCCCCGACATCCAGGTCGGCGACTTGGTGCTGGCCATCGGCGACCCCTTCGGCGTCGGCCAGACCGTCACCAACGGGATCGTCTCGGCCCTCTCGCGCACCGGCTTCGGCGGCGACAGCGGCGACTTCGCGAGCTACATCCAGACCGACGCCGCCATCAACCCGGGCAACTCGGGCGGTCCGCTGGTCGACATGGCGGGCGACATGGTCGGGCTCAACACCTTCATCCTGTCCCGCTCGGGCTCCTCGTCGGGCGTCGGCTTCGCCATCCCCGCGCCCCTGGTGCGCCGGGTGGTCGAGACGGCCGTCGGCGGCGGCACGGCGGTCAAGCGGCCGTGGCTGGGCCTTCGCCTGCAGGCGATCGACGCCGAGACCGCTCGCAGCCTGGGGCTCGACCGGCCGCAGGGCGTGGTGGCCGCTTCAGTCTATCCCGGCGGCCCGGCCGACCAGGCGGGGGTGCGGGCGGGTGACGTCATCACCGCGGCGGACGGGGCGGCGGTCAACGACGAGGCGACGCTCAACTTCGCCGCCGCGACCCATAAGGCGGGCGACACCGTGCGCCTCACCCTGCGCCGCAGCGGCGCGACCCGCACGGTCGGGGTCCGGCTGGAGGCGCTGCCCGCGAGCCCGGCGCGCGACACGCGCACCCTCACGGGCCGCCAGCCCCTGGCGGGGGCCACGGTGGTCAACCTCTCGCCCGCCGCCGACGACGAGTACGGGCTGGACACCTTCCTCACCGGCGTCGCGATCACGGAGGTGAAGGGCATCGCCGCCAACCAGGGTTTCCGTCCCGGCGACGTGATTAGAAGCGTCAACGGCCAGACCATCACCAGCACCGCAGGCCTGGCGCAGGCGCTGCAGGCGGGGCGCTGGCGGATCGTGCTGGAGCGGGGCGGTCAGCGTGTGACGGCGGACTTCTAGGCCCGGAGGTCATCGCCGCCGGTGCGGCGCCACCGCGGGAACATGCGGGGCCCGGTCACAGCGCTCCGAACCATCGCTCCACGAACCGCGCCTCCTCGAGCCGGGCGGCGGTGCGGGCCGCGGCCTCGGCGTCCTCGCCCCACTGGCGCTCCTGGAACGCCTCGTCCACGCGGGCGAGGTCGTGGGCGCTCTCGCCGGCGAGCTCGCCACGCTCCACGGCGAACGCCAGCACCGCCGAGCCGAACAGGGCGACGGCGAAGGCGAGGCCGGTGAGGCGCATGTCGTCCATCTCGGCCGCCAGGGTGCGGGCGCGGTCCAGCGCCTCGCGCGGTTGGGGGCGGTGCAGGATGCCGGCGGTGCGCTCCAGCGCGATCCCGAGGTCGGCGGCGGCCCACTCCAGCAGCGGGCCCCAGCGGCGCACCTGTTCCTCCACCAGGGTGAGCGGCTGATCGGCGAAATAGACGAGGAGGTCGCTTCCGGCATAGCGCGCGACCTCGTCCGCCAGTTCGACTCGGTGGGCGGGCGTGCGGTCGATGGCGGTGAAGGCGAGCCGCGTGGCGGGCATCGAGGCGAGGTCCACCTCCGTCCCCTGCGCCTCCCATTCGGCGGCGACGAGGTTCGCGAGCGCCTCGGTGGGGAGGACGAGCGGGTTCTTTTCTGGCGTTCTAGCGGTGCGGCCGTCGAGGCGTACGGCGAAGCCCGAGGCTTCAGGTTCGACGGCGACGGTCGTGTAGATGCGGCGCGGGCGAGGGACGGCGCGGTCTGCGTGGGCGAGGGGCATGGCCGTCAGATAGGCGTCGCCGCCTCGCGGAGGGAGGCCGCGAAGCGATCCAGTTCCCGCTCCAGCGCGGGGAAGGTGTCGAACACCGCGTCCGCGCCGCCCGCAGCGATCTCGGCGGCGGTGTGGAAGCCCCAGGTCACGCCTAGCGCGCGGACGCCGGCGGCGCGGGCCATGGTCATGTCGAAGGCCGTGTCGCCGATCATCACGGCCTCGGACGGATGCGCGTCCGTCGCCAGCAGGGCCTCACGCACCATGGCGGGGTGCGGCTTGCCCGGCCCGTCGTCGGCGCAATGGGTGGAATCGAAGACCTGGCTCCAGCCGTGCATGGCGATCACCGTCTCGACGCCGCGACGGCTCTTGCCTGTGGCCATGGCGATCTTCCAGCCGTCGGCGCGAACCCGGGCGAGGAGGGCGGCGGCGCCGGGATACAGCGGCTCCTCGAAGTCGGCCCGCGCGTGCATCGTCGTCCAGCCATCCTTGTAGCCCTGCGTCAGGGCGTCGATGGTCGCGGGCGGGGCGTCGGGCGCGAGCGTCGCCATCGCCTCGCGCAGGCTCAGGCCGACGATCATCCGGCCCTGGTCGTAGGTGGGCGCGGGCAGGCCCTGGCCCTCGAACGCCCACGTCAGGCAGGCGTGGATGGAGGCGCGGCTGTCGACCAGGGTGCCGTCCACGTCGAAGATGACCAGCGGGCGCGTCACGAGCGGCGGCGGCCCTTCTGCAGACGTTCGAACGGCTCGGGATCGGCCTCGTGCTCGTCGAAACCGAAACGGTCGAAGCCGGCCTTCAGCTCGGGACTGACCGGCGCCTCCAGAATCAGCGTCCCGCGGGAAGGGTGCGGGATCTCCAGCCGACGGGCGTGGAGCTGCAGCTTGAGCCCCCCCGAAAGCTCGCCCGAGGCCTCGTCGCCGTACTTGGGATCGCCCAGGATCGCATGGCCGACCGCCTTCATGTGCGCGCGCAGCTGATGCGTGCGGCCGGTGAGCGGGCGCAGCGCCATCCAGCTGACCCGCGCTCCGGCCCGGCTGATGGTGACGAACTCCGTGTCCGCCACCTCCGCGCCCAGCTCCTTGGGATCGGCCGGCACCACCAGCTCGCGATCGCCGACGCCCTTCTTGACCAGCGGCAGCTGGATCAGGCCCTCGCCCGGCTTGGGCTGGCCTGCGACCAACGCCCAGTAGGTCTTCTTCGCCTTGCGCTTGGCGAAGCTGCCGGAAAGGCGGGCGGCCGCAGCGGGCGTCTTGCCGAGCACCAGCACGCCGGAGGTGTCGCGGTCCAGCCGGTGCGTCAGGCGCGGGCGATCCAGGCCTTCGCCCCAGGCCGAAAGCAGCCGGTCGATGTGCTTCACGGTCTTGGTGCCGCCCTGCACCGCCAGGCCGTGGGGCTTGTTCAGCGCCAGCACCTCCTCGTCCTCGTAGAGCACGAGCGACTTGGCGTAGGCGGCGTCGCGGTCGCTGATCGCGGGGCGCTCGCCGGCGACGGGCGCGTCGGGCAGAGGCGGCACGCGCACCGCGTTCCCGGCTTCCAGCCTGGTGTCGACCTTGGCCCGGCCGCCGTCGACGCGCACTTGGCCGGAGCGGACGAGTTTGTTGATCTGGATGTGGTTCAGGTGCGGCCAGCGGCGCTTGAACCAGCGGTCGAGCCGCACCCCCGCCTCGGACTCGCCGACCATGAGGGTGCGGACCTCGCGATGGCCGCTCACGCGAACGCCCGCCGCGCGACCGCGAGGCCCACGAACACCGCCGCGACGCACAGCACCGCCGACGCGGCCGCATAGCCGACGCCGGTCGCGACCTCTCGCTTCTGCAGCAGCGTGGCGACCTCGAGAGAGAAGGTGGAGAAGGTGGTGAAGCCGCCCAGCACGCCCACGCCAAGCAGCAGCCGGAGTCGCTCGGTCCCCGCCCCGCCGGGTGAGCGCTGAGCCATCCAGCCGACCAGCGCGCCCATGAGGAGGCCGCCCAGAGCGTTGATGGCGAGCGTCGCCAGCCACGGCCGCCCGCTCCCAGCCGTTCGCAACCACGCGACGCCGACGCCATAGCGCGCGACCGCGCCGAGGCCTCCGCCCAGGAAGACGAGGAGGGGGTTCATGGCGCGCCTTATAGCGTGGAAGACCGCGGGTGCGAGCGGGGCCGCCCCAGGCGCGCCAGGGCGGCGTCGAGGTCGCCCAGCCAGTCCGGGCGGCCGGTGTCGAAGCCGGCGTAGCGTTGGCCGCGCGCGGAGGCCAGCTGGTAGAACCACGGGCGGAAGAAGGCCTCCTCACCGATCCGCCGCTGCAGCTCGATGACGAGCGCCCTGCGGGGAGAGAAGACGAGGTTGGTCAGCGCCGCCCCGTGAGCCCCCAGGATCACGCGCGCCTCCGAGGCGAGGCGGACCTGCTCGCGGAAACTCAGAGTCTCGGCGGCGACCGTCTCGAAGCCGTGGCGGGCGAGGAGGGCCTCCAGCGCGGGCTGAGCGTCCGGCGGCAGGCGGGGATCATGGGCGCCCGCCCGCGAGAAGTAGACGCGCCGCCAGGGCCGCCACGTCCGTTCGACGAGCCGCGCGCGGATCAAGTCGAAGAAGGGCGCCAGCCCGGCGAGGTCGACGAGGTCGGTGGGCGTGCCGGGCTCGCTCCAGGCGAAGCTCAGGTTGCGTACGGGGTGCGCGCCGGGGCCGAGCACCCGGGGCCGCACGCCCGGGAAGGCGGCCTCGAACGACTCCCGCAGCACCGCGGGCGAGACCTGCACCGGGTGCCTGTCGGCGTCGACGTCGGGGAGCGCGACGGTCGCGCCCGGGACGGCCTGCGCCGTCAGCCACGTCCGCCACAGGCCGTGGATCAGCCAGTGGTAGTAGTTCCGATACGCCCCGTCGAAGCCGGCGACGACGTCGGTCACCGTCACGCTGTGCACGGGACCTGGGAGATCGAAGGGGCAGGCCGTCAGCGCGTGCGGGGCGAAGGGGGTGAAGGCGGCGGTCTCCCGCACGAGCCGGCCACCCGCCTCGACGATCGCGCCATCGTAGGCCGAGCCGATGACGAGGTGTCCCTCGGCGACCGTGTGAAGGCGCATCCTCGGCGCGGCGAACTCGGGGCTGAACGGGGCGAACAGCAACGCCGCAAGACCGACCGACGATGGTCCCAGGGCGAGCGGCGGCGGCCGCCGTCCGCGCAGCGGCTTCAGGGGCAGGACGCGGCCTCCGTCGGCGGAGTGGGCCGTTTCGACGCGAAGCCGCTTCGGCGCAGGGGCGGCCGGCGCCGTCGGCACCGGCGTCCACAGCACGTCGTCGACGTGGGCGGCCCCAACGGCGAGCATGACCAGCCGGTCGAGCCCTAGCGCGGCGCCGGAGGCGGCCGGCATGTGGGCCAGGGCGGCGAGCAGGTCCTCGTCGATCGGGTAGTCGCAGCCGTAGACGCGGCGCATCTCGGCCATCTCGGCCTCGAAGCGGCGGCGCTGTTCGACGGGGTCGGTGAGCTCCCC
>CAZZZR010000010.1:0-7311 GCA_964658605.1 uncultured Caulobacter sp.
GCGATCGAGCGGGTGATCGCCTGGCGGATCCACCAGGTGGCGTAGGTGGAGAACTTGTAGCCGCGCCGGTACTCGAACTTGTCCACCGCTTTCATCAGGCCGATGTTGCCTTCCTGGATCAGGTCCAGGAACTGCAGGCCGCGGTTGGTGTATTTCTTGGCGATCGAGATCACGAGCCGCAGGTTGGCCTCGACCATCTCCTTCTTGGCCTGGCGGGCCTCGCGCTCGCCCTTCTGCACGGTCTGGACGATGCGGCGGTAGTCGTCGATCGGCACTCCGGTTTCCGTGGCGAGCGCGGCCACGTCGCCGCGGATGTCGCCGACCTGGGCGCCCTCCTTCTCGACGAACTTGGTCCAGCGCACGCCGCCGGCCTTGACCGTCTCCGCCCAATCGGGGTTCAGCTCGGCCCCGAAGTAGACCTTCAGGAACTCGGGCCGCGAGATGCCGTAGCTGTCGGCGAGACGCAGCAACCGCCCCTCCAGCCCCATCAGCCGCTTGTTGATGGCGTAAAGTTGCTCGACCAGCGCCTCAATGCGGTTGTTGTTCAGCTTCAGCGACTTGAGATGCCCGCTGATGGTCTTGGCCAGGGCGTTGTAGGCGTCGCGCTCCTCGGCCGACAGGTCCGCGCCCGAAAGGCGGGAGGACACCAGCTTGTCCTGCAGCTTGCGGAAGGCGTCGAACTCGCCGGCCACGGCGTCCAAGGTGGCCATCACGCCTTCGCGCAGCTCGCCCTCCATGGCGCTGACGGTCGGACCGGCGCCGTCGTCGAACTCGTCCTCGTCGGACTCGCCCTCGGCGGCGGCCACCGCCTCGCCGTCGGCGGCGGGCTCGGCGGCGGAGGCGACGGCCGGCAGGGCGTCGGCGCCTTCGCCCACGGCGACGGGCGGCGCGGCGGGGTTGAGCGCGGCGTAGGTCTGTTCGAGGTCGATCACCTCGCGAAGCAGGATGCGGCCGTTCTGCAGCTCGTCGCGCCAGACCATGATGGCCTCGAAGGTCAGCGCGCTCTCGCACAGCCCCCGGATCATGGTGTCGCGGCCGGCCTCGATGCGCTTGGCGATGGCGATCTCGCCCTCGCGGCTGAGGAGCTCCACCGAGCCCATCTCGCGCAGGTACATGCGCACCGGGTCGTCGGTGCGGTCGTAGGCGGCCTCCTTGGGGGTCTCGGCGACCGCGTTCTCCTCGCGCACCGCCACTTCGCTGGCCTCGGCCGGCTCGGCGTCCTCCTCGGCGTTGACGACGTTGACGCCCATCTCGCTGAGCATCGCCATGGTGTCTTCGATCTGGTCGGGGGTGACCTCCTCCGACGGCAGCACCTTGTTCAGCTCGTCCATCGTGACGTAGCCGCGGGCCTTGGCCTGCTTGATGAACTTCTTGACCGCCGCGTCCGTGAGGTCGAGCAGCGGTCCGTCGGCTACGGCTTCGGTCGCTTCCGGTTCGGCCGTCGTGGTGCTCATCGTATTCTCCGCCGGCGGCAGCGACCTGCGCGTCCGGTATCAAAAGCTAGTGGAGCGCCGCGCCATCCGTAGACGGTTCGGAACTCCAAAGTGTTCCCGCCCGGATCGCGCGCTGGGCCGCGTCACGCTCCGCCTTCAGTCTTCCCAAGGTGGGATAGTCGTGATCCCGCTCAAGGTCCGCCTTCGCGTCCGCGAACGCCCGTTCCAGCGCGGTGATGCGGATCAGATGGTCGTAGGCTTGCGACCAAAGGGCGCGCGCCGCCTCCGGCGGCAGGTCGTCGCCCAGGAATGGAGCGCCCGACTTGGCCGCCACAGAGGCGATGTCGTCGACTTCAGGCTGCAGGCCGAGCGCTCGCAGATGGCGTTCGAGCGCTTGGGAGTCAAGGGTTTGAGCCTGTACCCGCGCCGTCACAAGCGCATGCGCCAGGCCCTCCAGCCGCGTATCGCAGAAGCCCTGCACCACAAGGGACTCCAGCCTCTCGTCGATGAAGTCGGGATGCTGCATTACGCCTTGCGCGACGGCGGCCGCCAGGAGCGAGGGCTGCGCCCGCATCGCGCGCGTCCTCTCCTCCGTCACCGGCAACGGACGCGACGTCTGCGGCGGCGACCAGCGCGCACCCTTGCGCGGCTTGCCCGACCACCGCGCCTCCGCCATGGCGCGGCCCGCACCGCTGAGGGTGGTGGCGGGGCGCGACAGCCCGCGCAACGCTTCGAAGCGATCGAGCAGCGCCTCCCGGTACATCTGGCCAAGGTCGCGATCGGCAATGGCGCCCGCGAGCTTGCGCAGCCGCACCTTCAGCCCGGCGTAGCTCTCCGGCGTGCCCAGAGGTTCGAGGTCGCGCTCCCGCTCGAACAGCGCCTGCACGAACGGCTGGGTCTTGGCGAGCTGAGCCTTCAACACCCCTGCCCCGTGCTCGCGCAGTACGTCGTCCGGATCCTTGCCGCCCTCGGGGAAGGCGAAGCGGAAGCTGCGGCCGGGCTGGAGCAGGGGCAGCGCGCGGTCCATGGCGCGGGCCGCGGCGCGCTTGCCGGCGGCGTCGCCGTCGAAGCACAGCGTCGGCTCCTCGTGGAGCTTCCACAGCGCCTCCATCTGCTCCTCGGTCAGCGCCGTGCCCATGGCCGCGACGCCCGCGACGCCCGCCCGCTGGCAGGCGATCACGTCCATGTAGCCCTCGACCACCACCAGCCCCGGCGCGACCTCGGGCTTGGCCGTCTGCTCGGCGTGCAGGAGCTTCCGCGCCTCGAACAGACCGTAGAGCACGCGGCCCTTGTGGAAGACGGGGCTCTCCGGTCCGTTCAGGTATTTGGCCCGCGCCTCGGGATCGAGCGCGCGGCCGCCGAAGCTGACCACCCGGCCGCGGTGGTCGGCGATGGGGAAGATGATGCGGTCGCGGAAGCGGTCGTAGGGCGCGCTCCCCCCGTCCTCCGGCGCGATCAGGAGGCCGGCCTCCACGAGGTCGCCGGGCTGGGCGCCCTTGGCGATCAGGTGGTCCTTCAGCCCGGTCCGGCCCGAGGGCGCGTACCCCAGGCGGAAGCGGCCCCACTCATCCTTGGGCAGGGCGCGCTTTTCGAGGTAGGCGCGGGCGGCTTCGCCCTGGGGCCGGCGCAGCTGCGCCTCGAACCATTTGGCCGCTTCCTCCAGCCACTCGATGAGGCCGAAACGGCGGGCCTCCGCCTCGGCGGCGCGGGGGTCCTCGGCCGGGAGCGCCATCCCCGCCTCCCCCGCCAGCCGCTCCACCGCCTCGCGGAAGGACAGGCGCTCGGTCTCCTGCAGGAAGCCGATCAGGTCGCCGTGCTTGCCGCTCGAAAAGTCGTGGAAGAACCCCTTGTCGTCGTTGACGAAAAACGACGGCGTCTTCTCCTTGGCGAAGGGCGAGAGCCCCACATACTCCCGCCCCTGCCGCCGCAGCTTCACCGTCCGCCCGATCACGTCGGACAGGCGCAGCCGGCCTTTCAGCTCGTCGAGGAAGCGTTCGTCGAAGCGCACGGCGAACCTTAACGCGAATCAGGCGCCGCACCCACCGTCAGCTCTCGCCGAAACCCGCCCCCGGCGTCAGCGGGGCCATGCGGATGAGCCGCGAGTCGGCCACCGCCGCCTGCCGGTGTTTGACCGCCTCGCGGTAGTCGGCGTCCGTCACCATGGCCAGGAAGGCGGCGGCGTTCGGGTATTCGGCGATAAAGGCCAAGTCCCAGCGCTCGTTGCTCGGGCCGGTGACCACCGCGTCCGGGCGTCCCGCCCACACCTGCCGGCCGCCAAGCCGGCCGAAGATCGGCGCGGTCTCGCGGCCATAAGCGCGGTAAGCGTCCAGCCCCGTGTCGCCCTGCCCGTGGCGCGGGTGGCCTTCCGGATAGTCCGCCGTCTCGCGCAGGCGGATCAAGTTCAGCATCTGGATGGGCGCGTCGCGGGGCAGCGCCTTGAAGGCGTCGAACTGCGCCCGTGTCGGGTCGATGGAGCCGCCGATGTCCTCGCTCGTCACGATCACGCCCTTTCCTGCCGCGCCGGAAGCCTTACCATCGTTCACCAAGCCGACGACAAGGGAGGACGCCGCATGGCGCGCGAGGTCGCTTACTCAGACGTGCAGAGCCTGGTGGGGCAGGAGGTGGGCGTCTCCGACTGGACGCAGATCACCCAGGAGCGGGTCAACCAGTTCGCCGAGGCGACCGGCGACCACCAGTGGATCCACGTCGATGTCGAGCGCGCCAATCGGGAGATCGGCGGCCCGATCGTCCACGGCTACTTGACGCTGTCGCTCATCCCGTTCCTGGGGGCGGACATCCTGCGGGTGACGGGCGTGACCCGCGGCGTCAACTACGGCTCGAACAAGGTGCGGTTCACCGGCATGGTGCGCGTCGGCAAGCGGGTGCGCATGCGCCAGAAGCTGCTGGCCGCCGAGCCGAAGTCGGGCGGCCTGCAGCTCACCAACGAGTGCACCATCGAGATCGAGGGCGAGGAGCGCCCCGCCTGCGTCGCCGAGACGCTGAGCGTGATCTACGGCGGCTGACGATCTACGGGGCGTAGGGGCGGCGGCCGCAATCTTCGGGGTCGGCGAAACCTGGAGGCCGGCTCCGTCGGAACCCACATGGGGAGCGAAGGAGCCCGTCGCCCATGTTCGGTTTCGCAGCCAAGCCTGCCTCGAAGGATCGCTACCCGGTCGAGAAGACCGATGCCCAGTGGAAGGCGCAGCTCTCGCCTAACGCCTACCAGGTGCTGCGCCATGAGGGCACCGAGGCGCCGTACAGCAGCCCGCTGAACAGCGAGCACCGCCGGGGCGTCTTCGTCTGCGCCGCGGACGGGCACCCCCTGTTCGACAGCCGCACCAAGTTCGACAGCGGCACCGGCTGGCCGTCCTTCTGGGCGCCCCTGTCGAAGACGGCGGTGGCGACCCGGATCGACACCTCGCTGTTCATGGCGCGCACCGAGGTGCACTGCCCGCAGTGCGGCGGCCACCTGGGCCACGTGTTCGATGACGGGCCGCGCCCCACGGGGCTGCGATACTGCATGAACGGCGTCGCCATGGCGTTCCGGGCCGCTTGACGCAGGGGTCCGGACGGGCGAGCCCGCGGGGATGACCCACACGCCCGGCCCGCCGCCCTCCCCGCCTCCCGTTCCTCCCCGGGCGGAGCCTAGGCCGGTCGTGATCGAGCAGCTCGGCCGCCCGCGAACCGACGACTACGGCTGGCTGCGCGACGACGACTGGCAGGCGGTGATGCGCGACCCGTCCAGGTTGCGCTCCGACATCCGCGCCCACCTGGAGGCGGAGAACGCCTACACCGCCGCCATGCTCGCCCCCACCCAGGGGCTCCAGGACGCGATGTTCGCGGAGATGCGCGGCCGCATCAAGGAGGACGACAGCTCCCTCCCCTCCCCGGACGGCCCGTTCGACTACTACAGCCGCTTCGACATGGGCGCCGCCTATCCCCTGCACTGCCGCCGGCCGCGCGGCGCCGACGGCCCGGAGACGGTGCTGCTGAACGAGCCGAAGGAGGCGGAAGGCAGGCCCTTCTTCAGCGTCGGCGCCGGCGAGCACAGCCCCGACCACAGCCTCTACGCCTGGGCGGTGGACGAGCAGGGCTCGGAATACTTCACCATCCGCGTGCGCGACCTTTCCACGGGCGAAGATCTGCCCGGCCCGATCGAAAGCTCCACCGGCGACTTCGCCTTTAGTCCGTGCGGGACGTGGCTGTTCTGGATCTGGCGCGACGAGAACGGCCGCCCCTCCAAGGTCTTCCGCCGCCCCGTGCCCAAGAAGGGGGCCGTTGGCGAGGACGCCCTGGTCTATGAGGAGGCCGACGAGGGCTTCTTCGTCCACCTGGGGGTCAGCCAGAGCCGCGCCTTCATCGTCATCGGCGCGGGCGACCACGAGACCAGCGAGGTGCGGCTGATCCCCGCCTCCGATCCGACCGCCGAGCCCCGCGTGGTCGAGCCCCGCACCCCCGGCCTGCGCTACAGCCTCGCCCACTGGCCCACGCCGGACGCGCCCGGCCGCCTGGTGGTGCTGACCAACGCTGACGGCGCCATCGACTACAAGCTGATGTGGGCCGACGCCGCCGCGCCAGGCCGCGCGGATTGGCGCGAGTGGATCGGCCACCGGCCGGGGACCTACGTCACCGGCATGGCGGCCGTGGCGGGCTTTCTGGTGCGGATGGAGCGGGTGGAGGCGCTCGACCGCATGGTCGCCACCGCCCGCGACGACCTCTCCGAGCACACGGTGGCCTTCGACGAGGAGGCCTACGCGCTCTCCTTCGACCTCGGCTACGAGTTCAACACCACCCAGGTCCGCTTCGTCTACCAGTCGCCCACCACCCCCCGCTCCTGGTTCTACTACGACCTCGCCACCCGCGAGCGCAGCCTGCGCAAGGTGCAGGAGATCCCCAGCGGCCACGACCCGTCCCGCTACGTCGCCCGGCGCCTGCAGGCACCCGCGCCGGACGGGGAGCAGGTCCCCGTCACCGTCCTGATGCTGAAGGACACCCCGCTCGACGGCTCCGCGCCGCTGCTGCTGTACGGCTACGGCGCCTACGGCATCGCCATGGAGCCAGGCTTCTCGATCCGCCACCTGAGCCTCGTGGACAGGGGCTGGATCTGGGCCACCGCCCACGTGCGCGGTGGGACGGAGAAGGGCTATGGCTGGTTCCTCGACGGGCGGGGCGAAAAGAAGCCCAATACCTTCACCGACTTCATCGCCGCGGCCGAGCACCTGCACGCCGCCGGCTATGGCGCGCCCCCACGGACCGTCGCCTACGGCGGCTCGGCGGGCGGGATGCTGATGGGCGCGGTCGCCAACCTGCGCCCCGACCTCTTCGCCGGGATCATCGCGGCGGTGCCGTTCGTGGACGTGCTGAACACCATGAGCGACGCCACCCTGCCGCTCACTCCGCCCGAGTGGCCCGAGTGGGGCAACCCGCTGGAGGACGCGGACGCCTACGACCTCATCGCCGGCTACAGCCCGTACGAGCGCGTGGAGCCCAGGCCCTATCCCGCGATCCTGGCCACGGGCGGCCTGAGCGATCCGCGCGTCACCTACTGGGAGCCGGCGAAATGGGCCGCCAAGCTTCGCGCCAACACCACCAGCGGCGCCCCCGTCCTGCTCAAGATCAACATGGACGCCGGCCACGGCGGCGCCTCCGGTCGCTTCGACGTCCTCAAGGAGGTGGCGCTCGATTACGCCTTCGCAGTGTGGGCGGTGGAGGAGTCCGCGTCGAAACGTACCGGCGAGGGGAAAATGCGCCGCCTTTAACGGGACGGTGAGCACGGTCTGGCAACCTGGGGCTGCGTCGCACCGGCGCGCGGCTCCCGCTGCTTTGACCCTGGCGCTTTGACCCTGTCGCACCCCGACATATCGTCGCTCACTCCCCT
>CAZZZR010000010.1:7321-20525 GCA_964658605.1 uncultured Caulobacter sp.
CGCAGGCGGCGGACGCACGCCGCGCCGTGCGGCGGATCGGGCGGGAGGGGCGACGGGCCGTGCTTGATCTCGTCCGCGTCGGCGACGTGGGCTGGGTGATCGCGAGCGGGCTACTGTGCGACCTGGGCTACCGCTGGCTGCAGGCGTGGCGGTTCGAGTCCGACTACCTGCAGATCGTGCTGGCGGCGGGGGCGCTCACGCCTCTGGTGTTCTCCTACAACGGCGCCTACGACGCCGCAGCCCGGCGGGACGCCCGCGTGCGTCTGGTCGCGGGCGCTCGCGGCGCCGTCGCCCTGTTCCTGTCCGTCGTGCTCCTGGGCTTCCTGATGAAACTCGACATGACGGTGTCGCGCGCCTGGTTCGTGGCGTGGTTCGGGCTGTGCCTGTCGGGGATCACCGCGGGGCGGGCGTTCCTGGGGTGGATGCAGGCGCGTTTGGAGCGCACCGGCGTGATGCGCGAGACGGTGGCGGTGGTCGGCGCCACGCCCCTGGCCCGCTTCCTGATCGACCACCTGCGCACCCAGCCCGCGCCGGTCGAGATCCTGGGCGTGTTTGAAGACCGGCACCGCGACGACGCCGCGGTCCCGATCGACGGCTCGATCGCCGACCTCGTCGAACTCGGAAAGACGCGCGAGATCGACAAGGTGATCCTGGCGCTGCCCTGGTCGGCGGACGACCGGATCCGCGCCATCCTCACCCGGCTGATGGCGCTCTCGGTCGACGTCTCGGTCTGCCCCGACGAGGTGGCGCTGGCGATGCTGCGCATGCCGGTGGACGACCTGAGCGGCCTGCCGACGCTGCGCGTGGCGGCCCGCCCGCTGCGCCTGTGGACACAGGTGGCCAAGCGCGCGGAGGACCTCGTGCTCACCACCCTGATCCTGGTGCTGGCGGCGCCCGTCATGGCGCTGAGCGCGATGGCGGTGAAGCTCGACAGCCCCGGCCCCGTGCTCTTCCGCCAGCGCCGCCACGGCTACAACAACCGCGAGATCACGGTGCTGAAGTTCCGCACCATGCGCGTCGAGCAGGCCGACGGGACGGGCGCGCGGCAGACGGCGCGGGACGACGACCGCGTCACACGCGTCGGCCGCGTGCTGCGCAAGCTGAGCCTGGACGAGCTGCCGCAGCTCCTGAACGTGCTCAAGGGCGAGATGTCGCTGGTCGGACCTCGCCCGCATCCTATCGGCATGCGCACCGAAAACCTGCTCGGCGAGGACATCATCGAGACCTATGCGCACCGTCACCGGGTCAAGCCCGGCCTGACCGGCTGGGCGCAGGTGCACGGCTTCCGCGGCGCGACCGAAGACGTCGAGGCGCTGATGCGGCGGGTGGAGTACGACCTCGACTACATCGAGCGCTGTTCGGTGGCGTTCGATCTGCGCATCCTGATGATGACTCCGTTCAGCCTGATCACGACCAAGAACGCGTTCTGACCGCCTTGCTCCGCGCCGCGATCCTCCTGGCGGTCCTGGCCGCCGCGCCGGCGCAGGCGGAGACGCGCCACGTCTCGCCGACGGGCGACGACGCAGGGGCGGGCGACGCGACGCACCCGTGGCGCAGCTTCACGCGCGCCGCCTCCACGCTGAAGCCGGGCGACAGGCTGGTGATCGGGCCGGGGACCTACCGCGAGACGCTGGGCCTCTCGGTCTCGGGCGCGCCGGGGCGGCCGATCGTGGTCGAGGGACGCGGCCGGCCGAGGATCGTCGGCTTCGAAGACGGGGTGGAGGTCAAGGGCGCCTGGCTGGAGATCACCGGGCTCGACGCGCGCGCCACCAGCGGCGGATCGGCCATCCGGCTCGCTCCCGGCGCGCACCACGTGCGTGTGGCCGGAAACATCGCGCACGACAGCGCCTGCGCCGGGATCGGGGCGGTGGGGACGGACCACCTCGTGATCGAGGACAACCAGGTCTACGGCAACGCCCGGCGTGCGCCGTGGCAGTGCAGCGGCGTCTCGATCTATGAGCCCGTGCCGGTGGATGCGGCGCCCGGCTTCCACAACATGATCCGTCGCAACCGCGTCTGGGACAACATGAACGTCGTGGTCGACGACGCGATCAGCCACTCGGGCGGGCGCACGACCGACGGCAACGGGATCATCGTCGACGACTTCGAGCACAGCCAGTCGCCGGGCGTCCCCTACCGCTATCCCACGCTGGTCGAGGCCAACACGGTGTTCGACAACGGCGGCCGCGGCGTCCATGTGTTCAAGAGCCGCAACGTGGTGGTGGCCGGAAACGTCGCCTACCACGACCTGAAGGACGCGAACCTGCAGCGGCCGGCGGCGGAGATCTCGGTGATCATGTCGGCCGGCGTCACCGTCATCGACAACATCGCGGTCCCTCGCGGAGGCGACCCCGCGACCATGGACGCCTACGCGGCCGGCCCGAACCTGTGGGACGCCAACCTGGCGACCGGGACCCAGCCGTGGAGCGCGATCCGCTCGGCCGCGAGGCCCGGGCCGCACACGCTCGCGGGCAGGGATCCCGGCTTCGTGCGCCCGACGACGGATCCCCGCACGGCCGACTTCCGGCTGCGGCCGGATAGCCCAGCGCGGGGCGCGGGGATCGCGGTGCGGTTCGGACGCGCGCCGCTCGTCACGCTCGATCCTGCGACCCGCGGGGCGCTCGGCCCGGCCTACGCCCGCTTGCCGTAGGTCCCCGCGAAAGCCGGCGGGCGCATCGCGATCAGCGACTTCGTCAGGCCCGCGATCCGCTCCGGCCGCATCCGCGCGTCCGGGAACAGGGCGCGCATCTGCGCCCCGTCCAGGAGCCGCGTCCCGTCGAGCACCGCCTCCGCCTCGTCCAGCGATCCGGCCTGCGCGAAGAAGCCCATCCGTCGCCGCATCAGGAGGCCGCGCTGCACGGGACGAGGCAGCTGCGCGAAGAAGGGGAAGCCGTAGTGCGGCTCCCAGGGAAACCAGTAGGCGGGGGTCTGCACGAAGTAGCCGTCGCCGATGCGGCGCACCTCGCGGGCGAAGGCGGTCATGCGCGCCCAGTCGCCCACATGCTCGACCACCGAGTTGGAGTGCACGAGGTCGAAGGCGCCGTCCTCGTAGGACAGGTCGCAGCCGTCCTCCCGCACCTCGCTGAAGATCGCGTCGGCCGCCCCGCGCTCGGCGTCTTCGCTGTTGCTGAGCCTGATCCGGCAGCCGTGGGCGGCCAGGAAGCCCTCGGGGGCGGCGCCCCAGTAGTTGCGGCGGCCTCCGATGTCGAGGATGCGCACCGCGCCGTTCCGGCGGTGCACGGCCTGGATCATGTCCAGGAAAGGTCGAAGCCGGCGCGCGCGCAGGCGCATGCCGAAGGAGCGCGGGTCGTCGTAGTCCTGCAGCCTCACAGCGCGAGGAAGTCGCGCAGGTCGGCCAGCGCGATGTCGCGGCTCTCCTGGTAGGAGAGGCCGTGGTCGAGGCGGGGGGCGACGCGCACCGACATGCCGGGAAGCGCGGTCAGGCGCCGTCCGCCCGCGCCGAACCAGCGCTCCATCTCGTCCAGCGCCGCGTCGTGCACGCCCAGCAGGAAGCGGCCGCGGCCGCCGTCCGGATTGGCGGGGGCGGCCATGCGCGCGACGAAGCGACCGGAGAGCGAACGCAGGATGCGGCCGACCTGCACGTCGCCCTTCAGCAGGCGCTTCCACACAGCCAGGCTGCGAAGCCCCTGCACGTAGGTCTGGGTGGCGCCCGCGTCGTCGCGCTTGCCCACCGCCAGCGAGTCGCCGGGCGTCCAGACGAACTTCTGCACGGAGACGGCGAACAGACCGGTGATCCGCGGCTCGACGGCCGCGGCGCGCAGCGCGTGGTAGGCGCCGGCGCAGACGCCGACCAGGGTCAGCCCCTCGTAGCCCTGCGCCTGCATCAGGTCGGCGGCGGCGGCGATGTCGGCCTGCCGCGGAGTTTCGAACACGTGGGATCGGTCGCCCTGGGGCGCGGGGCTGTCGCCGACGCCGGCGAAGTCGAATCGCAGCGAGGCCACGCCCGACGCTGCCAGGCTGCGCGCGGCGGTGACGGGGAAGCGGCCGAGGCCCGCGCGGGGGTCTCCTCCGGTGGAGACGAAGACGACGGCGTCCGGGCGGGCGGCCGCTATCGGCTCGCAGACGACGCCCACGAGGCCGGGGCCGAAGCGCGCGGGCCGCTCCCTCCACCCTTCGCCGGAGAGACCGCCGGGCGCGACGGGCGACAGGACGGACGGGCGGACGGGCAGCGTGGCCTGCAGCCAGGCGATCGCCTCGCCGAACAGCGCATGGGGCGGCAGGTTGCTGTGCGGCTCCTCGAACAGGGCGTCATAGCCGGGGAAATCCCCCGTCGCGACCTCGCCGCCGAGCGCGCGGAGCGGTTCGGCCAGGGCGGCGACGGCGGGCGACTGGGCGCGCAGAAGAAGGCGGGGAGCGGTGCGCGACAGCTTACGGAGGTCGAGCGCGCCGACGCTCGCCAGGGTCGCGGGCGACAGGCGCAGGTCGTCGGAGATCAGCCCCGGCCCCTCGGGCGCGCGGAACGCGCCGGTGGCCATGGAGGCGGCGAGCTTCAGCTCGCGCACCCAGCCCCGCCCCGACACGATCGGCGCCAGCAGCATCAGCGCGTCGACCGCGGGCTCGTCCTGCGCGGCGAGGGCGGCGACCGTCGCGCCCATGCGCAGGCCCGCCAGCACCACCCGCCGGGCGCCAGCGGCGCGGGCGAAGGCCACGGCCGCGCGCGCGCCCTCGATCCACAACGCCAGGGCGTCGGCCTCCTCGTCGGCGTCGAGCGACTCGCCTTCGCCGGGATAGTCGAAGCGCAGCGCGGGGTAGCCCTGGTCCGCCAGACGCTCGGCGAAGCGGCGGAGCGGCAGGTAGGCGCAGCGGCCCTCGCGCCCGATCGGGGGGCAGAGCACGACGGCCACGTCTCCAGCCGCCGCATGCCAGAAGCCCGCCTGCCCATTGAACGCGACCGCCTGCGCCGCGGGGTGGGTGGACCCGTCCATGGCCGACCCCTCCGCCGGGCGGCGGCCGGGTTCGATCAGGGCCACAGCGCGGCCCGCACGCCGGCCGGCCAGGTCAGCGGATCGGGGCCGTGGTGACGCACCAGCGCCAGCGTCAGCCGCTCCAGTCCCCAGCCGACGCAGCCGGTGTGGGCGACCGCGCCCTCGGCGGTCCTGATCCCGAACGCGGTCCCGAAGTTGTCGAGGTGGTTGTTGAAGCTGATGCAGGCGGTCGGCTCGGCGCCCGGGTTCACGGGGATCAGCATCTCGAACTTCAGCTGCTGGCTGCGCTGGGCGTCCGCGACGATCCTGCCGGTGCGGCCGAAGAAGGGGTCGTTGGCGACCTCGACCTCGTGTGGCAGCTCCAGCGCCTTCATGGTCTCGATGGCGCGGGCGATCCACAGCTCGCGGAAGGCGTCGACCTCGGCGGGGGAGCCCAGGCGCACGTTCTCGCGCTGGCGGAACATCTGCATCCGGGTGGGCTGCAACGAAGGTTCGTGCCGGAACACCCAGCTGACGATGTCGACGGTCTTGCCGCCAGCCGGCAGGGCTCCGCGATCCGCCATCATGGGGTAGACGGGATAGCAGGCGGCCGGGATCAGCAGCACGTCGCTGGCCTCGAACTTCTGCGACCAGTCCTCGCCCTCGCCGACGCAGCGTAGGATCTCGCGGTGGTCGCGGTCGTCGCCGCAGAAGCAGTGCACGGCGCCCAGGAGGTTGGGGAAGCTCTTCAGGTAGCCCGAGCGCTGCAGGTCCGCCCGGGGCATGGCGGGGGTGAAGTGCACCTTCTCCGTGCCATCGTTCGCCGACAGGCGGGTGACGATGCCCTGGATGGCGTCGGCGATACGCTCGAAGGTGTCGCTGCGGCCGTAGAGGCCGTCCACCCCGGTGGGGATCAGCAGGCCCGCGCCGATCAGCTGGTCGCGGAAGTTGAGCTGCGCGTCCATTCACGGACCTCCTTAAAGGCCGAGCTTGGGCTTCTGCGCCAGGAGCAGGCGGGCGGAGCTCTCGCGCATCCGGTCGTTGCCGATCATCAGCGGAGCCGACAGCAGGTCCCGCAGGTGGCGCGACACGCTGTAGCGACCCGCCCGCGCGTAGCCGGCGAAGCCGCAGACGCAGAGCGCCTCGCGCACCACCTCGAAACAGGCTTCGGAGACGCTGGTCTTCAGCCCGTTGTCCCAGGCGGCGCCCGCGAAGCTGGGGGCGACGGGCGCGTTCCAGTCGAACGCGGCGATGGCGGTACGGACCCGGGCCTCGGCCATCTGCAGGAGTTCGACCGCCTGGGCGAGGCGCTGGGCGCCCTGCGGCAGGGCGTCGCCCTTGCGACGGGACTTCAGCGCCTGACGGGCGCGCTCGACCGCGTCGCCCGCGATCCCCGTCCACACCGCGCCCCAGACCATGTGCGAGACGGGCACCATGGTGGCGGCGGCGATTTCGCTGAACGGGGTGTCGACCACCTGCTCGACCGCGCCCGATCCCTCGATCACGAAGGGCTCGCTGCCGGTGCCGCGCATGCCGAGCGCGTCCCACTCGCCCGTGCGCTCCATGGAGAGTGCGTCGCGCTCGAGCACCACGAACACCTGGTCGCCGGAGGGCGCGTCGGGCGCCAGGCGGGCGGTGACGAGCAGCGCGTCCGCGTGGGCGCCGTAGCTGATGGCGGTGGCGACCTTCTTCAGGGTGAAGCCGCCCTCCCCGTCCCGCTCAACGGCGCACTTGGACGTGCGGAGCGCGCCCCCGACCTCGGCCTCGGAGGTGGAGGAGGCCAGCAGCAGCTGCTCGTCCTGCACGCGCCTCAGGAACGCGCGCATCCACGGCTGCGAGGCCGCGTGGCGGGCGAGGCAAGCGACCTGGATGTGGTGCATGGCCAGCACCATGCCCGCACTGGAGCAGGCGGCGGCCAGCGCCTGGCATTGGCCGGCCACCGCGGCGAACGGCAAGCCGGCGCCGCCCAGGTCCTCGGGCACCAACGCACCCAGGAGGCCATGGCGGCGCAGCTGCGCCAGCGCCTCGCTCGGAAAGCGGCCCTCGGAGTCCACCGCCTCGGCGGCGTCGCGCGCGGCGGTCAGCACGGCGTCCGGCAGTTCGACGGGGGCGAGGGGCGCGGTGACCGGCGCCTCGGCGACAAGTGTGACGACCTTCATTCCGCGACCCCCGGGTTCGGAACGGCGGAGCGCGGCCCGCGAGCCGCTCCGCGCCGTCCCGGTATGGACACCTTGGAGCCAGCCCGTTTGCACGCTTCGTGCCAGCGGCGGGTCTTCGTTCGGCACGGGAAGGTCCAGGCGTCCTTGTCCGCAGGGTGATCGCGCGGGCGCGCGCGGTCGAGACGACCCTTTCGCACGGGCCTGCTTAGCGCTTCCTTATGGGCGGCGGTTTATCGCTGGCGGCGTGACGCTCGCCGCCCTTACGTCCGCGCCCGTGACGCCCGCCACCGCGCTTCCGCCACCGGACGGCGCCCGCTTGCGCGTGGCGATGATCTTCACGGACGGACATGCCGACTACGCGCGCGCCTTCGCCCCTGTGATCGCCCGCCACGCCGACGTCCTGCTGATCGGACCGCCCGACGGGATCGAGGCGGGGCCTGCGGCGTTCGGCGCCGCCGAGACCTGGCTCCCCGAGTGGCCCCGCCACCGGCAGCCGATCGCCAACCTCATGCTCCTGGCGCGTCTGGCGGCGCGCATCGGCAGGTTCCGCGCCGATGTGGTCCACGTGTTGTCCGAGGGGCAGGTGTGGCTCAACCTCCTGCCGCGGCTCGTCGCGCCGACTCCCGTCGTAGTGACGCTGCACGACGTGACCGCCCACCCGGGCGACGCCGACACCGCCCGGGTGCCGCGGGCGTTCGTGGATCGCTTCGTGCGTCGCGCCGATGCGGTGATGGTGCATGGCGCGGGCCTGAAGGCGGACGCCGTGGACCACCTGGGGCTCGACCCGGCGCGGGTGGCGGCGGGCGTGCACCCGCCGAACGCCCGCTACCGCCGCATCGCCGAGGCGCGGGGGTTCTCCAAACCGAACGACGGACGTTTCCGCCTGCTCTTCTTCGGCCGCGTCTTTCCCTACAAGGGCTTGGCGCACCTGATCGCCGCCGAACCCGGGGTGGCCGCCGCCGTGCCCGGGCTCCTGACCGTGATCGCCGGGCGTGGGGAGGAGATGGCCCGTTACCGGGCCGCCATGGCCGAGCCCTCCCGATTCGACGTCCGCGACCGCCGGGTGCCGGACGAGGAGGTCGCGGAGCTGTTCGCGCAGGCCGACATCCTGGTGCTGCCCTATGTCGAGGCGTCGCAGAGCGGCGTCCTGGCGGTGGCGGCCGCGTTCGGCCTGCCGGTGGTCGCCACCGATGTGGGCGAGATCGGCCCGCTCGTGCGCCAGACCGGTATGGGCCTCGTCGTCCCGCCCGCAGACCCGGACGCGCTGGCGCGCGCAATCATCGCGCTGGCGAGCGACGGGGACGCGCGCGCGCGCGCGTCGGAACGGAGCGAGGCGGCGACGCGGGGGCCTCTTGGCGACGCCGCCGTCTGGGCCGGCGCGCGCGAGGCCTACGCCATGGCGCTCAGAACAGCTCGCTGAGGAGCGCGTCCAGGTTGACGAAGCCGAAGCTGATCGAGCTGTCGGCCACGGCGAACGGCATGAAGAGGCGCCGCCCGTGCACGAGGGCGCCGCAGGTATAGACGACGTTGGGTACGTAGCCCTCGCGGTCCTCGTCCGAGGGCGAGAGGAGAGGAACGACCGAACGCCCGATCACCTTGCGCGGGTCGTCCTTGTCGAGCAGGCAGGCGCCGATCGAATATTTGCGCACCGCCCCGACGCCGTGGGTGAGCAGGAGCCAGCCCTCGTCGATCTCGATCGGGGCGCCGCAATTGCCCATCTGGACCAGCTCCCAAGGATACTGCGGAGCCAGGATCAGCTCGCCCTCGTCCCAATGCAGCAGGTCGTCGGACGTCAGGTAGAACAGGTTCTCGCCGTCCTGCCGCCCGATGCAGGCATAGCGGCCGTTGATCCTCCGCGGGAACAGCGCCATTCCCTTGTTGCGCGCCGCAACCCCCTGGATCGGCTGCAGCGTGAACTCGCGGAAGTCCCGCGTCACAAGGAACTCCGAGCGGATGTCCTTCCCCGAATAGGCGGTGTAGGTGCCGTAGTAGCAGGGCTCGCCGTCGGCGGCCTCCAGCTTGGTGAGCCGCAGGTCCTCAAGCCCGTTGCGCTGCTGGTCGGTGAACGGGAAGATCACGGTCCCGGAGAGCGAGGCATCCTCGAAACGGCGCACATGGATGGCGCCGTCGGGCTCCGGCGGGCCATCGTCGAGTTGCACGGCGATCGAGAACGAGGGCCTCGGCATGAGATCGAACCCGCCCTGGTGGTTCAGGATGCCTTCGCGGAAGGCGATGGAAGAGATGTGCCCCTCCCCCACCGCCCGCAGCGAAATCACCACGCGCAAGGAGCCGTCGACGAGGCCGGACTGGTCCGGGTGAGGCACGACCGAGGGATTCATCAGGGCGGCCGAGGTGAACGAGTATTCATGGCAGAAGTAGGCGCCGATCAACTCCTTGCGCTCGATCCGGATATCGGGATCGAGGTCGAGCTGCTCGCGGACCTGCTCGAAGCGCTGGAGAAAGATCTGGAGCGTCTGCCAATGTCGCTGGCCGAAGTCGCGACGCACAAGCGCCAGTTCGGTCTGGCAGGTGCGCATGTCCATCGCCAGCACCGCCTGGACGATCCGCCGCGCGCGGCTCGAGCCTCCGTTGGTGGCCTGCGCCTTGGGATCGGGCGACACTTGGAAGGGCCGGATCACGACGCGGCCAGGCTCCGGCATGAGCCGCGTAGGCAGAATCTGGACGTGGGGCACGAAGCCTCTGAATCGGCTGAAGCGCTAGGTGTCGCTGGCCGTCTTTAGGCGGGGCTGCTCCACCCCTGTCAACTTCCGGAGCGTGCACGCGGCAAGTTGGAACGAGAGGACCGACTCCGCGCCGCGGTTCTCGTTCGCGCCGCACCAGGTCAGGCCGTCGAAACAGTCGCCGTCCCCAGCCTCCAACGAAACGCCGAGGTCGTTGAGGCCCAGGAACCAGTCGTAGGCGCGCTCGGCCTCCGCGATCCAGCGCCGGTCGCCCGTGGCGCGGAACGCCGCCTCGCAGGCGTCGAGGGTGGCCGCCGATTCGAGCGGCTGCTGGTCGAACAGGCTGCCCGCATCCAAGGGACGGCCAAAGTCGACGGTGGCGATCGGAAGGAACCAGCCCAGAGGCGAAGTCTGCTTGGCGCAGAGCCAGGTCAAAGCTTCCAGCCCGTGCGCGATCAGGCCGTCATCGCCCAAAGCGAGCCCGGCGCGAATCAAAGCCTCGGGCAGGCGCGCGTTGTCGTACGACAGGCAGCCTTCGAACCAGGGAAGTCCCTTCTCTCCTCGGGTTATAAGGGGCGCCGCGACCGACTTCGCCTTGCGGACCAGCATCTCGCGCATGGGCGGCGTCGCCACTCCGCCCTCGACGAGGGCGGAAAGGCCCAGGACGACGAACGCGTCGGTCCGGAGCGGCTGCTCGACATCGAGGTGCGGCAGGAGAGAGGGGACCAGCGCCAAAGCCCACCGGCGATGGTCGGCGCGATGCGCCTCGACGGCCGTAACCGCGACGGCCCATAGACTCCGGCCATTGCTGTCCTGCGAGCCTCGAGCCTCGAGCCAGCCGCGCTCGTAGCTCATGAAGTTGCGGAAGGACCCCTCGTCGGCGTTCCAGGCGTGCTGGACGAAGGAGGCGTAGACATTGGCCAGAGCGAGCCGCTCCGCATCCGGCGCGCCAGGAAAGCGGTGCATCAGGATCAGGGCGCGGGCGTTGTCGTCGACGCAGTAGCCGTGACGGCGGTCGGGCAAGCCGTAGAGGCTGTGCTGCAGCATGCCGCAGCTGTCGGTCATCCGGCGTACGCCTGCGAGGGACGGCGCAGGTCGACGCACGGTCTTGCGTCGGGCCCCCGCCGTACGACGGCGGGCCTCGCGGGCGACGGATGCGAACAGCGCCAGATGGCGCTCGGCGAAACGGGCCCAGATCGTCTGGCGACCTGCCTCGTAGGTGCGCTGGCGGAGCGCGGACATGGCGGCAGGATCGGACAGAAGCGCCGTCACCTCGCGGGCGATCGCGCCGGGGTCGCCGAACGGCGTCAGCCGCCCTCGCCCGTCGGCCAGCAGTTCCTCCGCATGCCAATAGGGCGTGGAGACGATCGCCTTCCCCAGCGCCGCCGCATACGAGAGCGTGCCGGACGTCACCTGCGCCTTGTTGAGGTACGGAGTGATGTAGATGTCGGCGGCCTGCAGGTATTCGACCAGCCGCTCGGTGTCGGTGTATTCATCGATCAGGCGCAGGTGCTCGCCAACGCCCAGATCGTCGGCCAGCGCCTGCAGCGACTGCCGGTACCGTTCGCCCTCCCGTGCGACGAGGTGCGGGTGGGTGGAGCCCAGCACCGTGTAGAGCACGGTCGGTCGCTCGGCCGCGATGGCGGGAAGCGCCCGGATCACAGTCTCGATCCCCTTGTTGGGGGACAGGAGGCCGAAGGTGAAGAGCACGTCGCGCCCCTCGAACCCGAACTTCGCCTTCACCGACTCCGGGTCGACCAGCGGTCGGTCCGGCGCGCCGTGCGGCACCACGTCGATCCGGGCCGGGTCTACGCCCCAGACGCGGACCAGGATCTCGCGACCGCGCTCGGCCATGACCACGAGGCCGGCGGAGCGAGACAGCAGTCGGTCGAACACGCGCCGCTGGTCGTCGTTGGGATCTTCCAACACGGTATGGAGGGTGGACACCACGGGGCGATCGATGGCCTCCAGCAGCGAGAGAAGATACTCGCCGGCCGCGCCGCCGAAGATGCCGAACTCGTGCTGCACGAGCACCACGTCCGGACGGGCGCGGGAAATGCGCGCGGCGGCCTGCAGGTAATCGTCCGGCTCCTGCTGGCGGATCACGAAGCCGACCTCGGGCGGATAGGCGTAGGTCTCGCCCGCGTCGCTCATGGCGATGACATCGCAATTCAACGCGGGGTCAGCGGCCACCAGCGCTGCGCGCACGTCGGAGGTGAAGGTGGCGATCCCGCAACGCCGCGGCGGGTAGTTGCCGATCATGACCACCGAACCGACGGCCTGCGGTGCGGGCGCGGGCGTCCGGTCCGCGGCGGCGATCAGTCTGAGCGAGGGTGCGGTCATGGGTCGCATATGTGGCGGATGGTTGCCTTGCACAACGCGAACCCAACCGAAGTGATCCACGGGAGCGCGGGCGCCTGCTAACGCAGCATCGCCGCCACGTTTCCGCCATCGACGGTGGCGATCCCGCCTGTCGTCGCGTTCGCCAGGGCCAGATCGACGAAGGCCCGCGCCACGTCCTGAGCCGTGACCTCGCGGTGCAGGAGGTTGCCGGCCAGGTAGGCGTCGCGCGAGACGCCCCGCGCCCGGCTGCGCGCCTCGATCATCCCGTCGGTGAGCAGGCCCGAGCGGATGCGGTCGGCGTTCACCGCGTTGGCGCGAACGCCCTCGGCGCCGAGTTCCAGCGCGTACTGGCGCACAAGCGCCAGAAGCGCCGCCTTGGCCGTGCCGTAGGCGCCGAAATCCGCCCCCGGGTTCACCGCCTGCTTGGAGACGTTGAACAGCAGGACGCCGCCCCCGCCCTGCCGCCGCATCGTCGCGACCGCCGTTTGGGCGACCCGTTGGTGCGCGAAGAAGTTGAGCTCGAAGCTGTCGCGCAGACGCGTCTCCGGCAGATCGGCGATGGCCCCGTCCAGCGCCGACCCGGCATTCGAGACCAGGATGTCCAGCCCGCCGAAGCGGGCGGACACGGCGGCGAACGCCTCCTCGACCGAAGTTGCGTCGGTGACGTCGCACGGCAGCGCCAGCACGTGAGGTCCAAGCGCGCCGGCGGCCCGCGCCGCAGCGTCGCCGTCGAGGTCGAGCAGAGCCACCTCGGCCCCCTCCGCGGCGAAGGCGGCGGCTGTGGCGGCGCCGATCGCTCCCCCCGCGCCGGTGACGACGACGACGCGCCCCGCGAGCCGCCGATAGGCCGCCTTGCCGAGCTTGGCCTGCTCCAGCGACCAGTATTCCATGTCGAACAGATCGTCCTCGCCCACCGGCTCGAAGCGGCCGACCGCCTCGGCGCGCAGGATGGTGGCCGCCCAGGCTTCGCCGAGGTCGGCCGCCACCTGCGCCTCGCCGGCCGTGCGGCCGATCCCGACGAGACCGAGCCCCGGCATCGCCGCCAGCCTCGGCAGGGGATCGAGCGGGCGCTTGCCGCCGCCGACGCGCGCGTTCT
>CAZZZR010000011.1:0-16412 GCA_964658605.1 uncultured Caulobacter sp.
CCGACCTGGGCCGAGCATCAGCGGGTGATGGAGGAGTGGAAGGACTGCCTCGCGCTCTCGCTGCGCACGCCCCGCGACCAGACCGAGCGAAACCGCTTGGCCGACTTCTCGCGCATGCTCACCGGCTTCCGCTTCGGCGACGATCTGGACGGGGCAAAGTGCCCGCTGGGCGCGCACATCCGCCGCGCGAACCCGCGCGACATGCTCGATCCCAAGCTCAGCGCCACCGAGGGCGCCACCACGCTGACCAACCGGCGGCGCCTGCTCCGGCGGGGATTGCCCTACGCCGATCCAGGTGGGGAGAAAGGCGTGGTGTTCATGGGGCTGTGCGCCAGTCTGTTCCGCCAGTTCGAGTTCATCCAGCAACAGTGGATCGCCTACGGCCTCGACTTCGAGGCGGGCAACGACACCTGCCCCCTGATCGGCGGCCGCACCCAGTCGGACAAGCACGTGATTCAAGGCTCGGCCACGGCGCCGACCTTCATCGCCGGCGGCCTGCCGCAGTTCGTGAGCACCCGCGGCGGCGACTACTTCTTCCTGCCCAACATCAGCGCCTTGCGGATGCTGGCGATGGGCACGGTCGACCCGACGTAGGCCAGGCTCGCGGCCATCAGACGCGGCCGGTGCGCGCCACCTCGGCGTACCAGTGGAACGAGTCCTTGGGCGTGCGCTTGGCCCCATCGGCGAAGTCCACGTAGGTCAGGCCGAAGCGCTGGCTGTATCCGGCGGCCCACTCGAAGTTGTCCATCAGGCTCCAGCAGTGGTAGCCGCGGATGGGCACGCCCGCGGTCATGGCGCGGCGCACCTCGCGCAGGTGCGAGCGCAGATAGGCGATCCGCTTCGCGTCGTGGATGTGGTGGTCGGCGCCGGGACGCGTGTTGTAGCTCGCGCCGTTCTCGGTGATCTCGATGGGCCTGGAGCCGGTCAGCCCGTGCATGTCGACAAGGATGTCGAAGAAGCCCTGCGGGTAGATGTCCCATCCGATGTCGGTTTTAGGGTGGGGACCGACGCCCCAGTCCGCCTTCGCATCCAGCCCCGGCACGCCGCCGGCTCCACTCGGATCGTGCGAGACCGTCCAGCTCGTGTAGTAGTTCAGCCCGACGTGGTCGAGGTCGGCGCGTACGATCGCCTCGTCGCCGCTGCGCCAACCCAGGAGCTCGTGCTCCCGCCCGGGCGGCAGGACGGACGGGTAGGCGCCCGTCAACGCCGGCTCCAGGAACCAGCGGTTCAGGAAGCGGCCGTAGCGGGCGGCGGCGGCCCTGTCGGCGGCGGACCCGGTGCGCGGCAGCATGGGGGCGACGTCGCACACGTTCCCCACCTGCGCCTGCGGCCGCGCCGCCTTCAGCGCGCGGAAGCTCATCCCCAGGCCCAGGTTGACCGTATGGGTGGCCTTCAGGAAGGCGAGCGGCTCGCGTCGGCCGGGGGCGTGGATGCCTTGCCAGTAGCCCAGGTGCGTGAAGGTCTTGGGCTCGTTGAACACCGCCCAGTGGTCGATGCGGTCGCCCAGCGCCTCGCCGACGATCGCCGCGTAGTCGGCCATGCGCGATGCGGTGTCGCGGTTGGGCCAGCCGCCTTTGTCCTCCAGCGCCTGCGGCAGGTCCCAGTGGTAGAGGGTGACGAGCGGACGGGCGCCGGCCTCCAGCACCGCGTCGGTCAGCCGCTTGTAGTAGTCGAGGCCCTTGTCGTTTGCGGGGCCGGTCCCGTCCGCCTGTATGCGCGGCCAGCTGATCGAGTAGCGATAGCTCTTCAGTCCCAGCGCCCGGACCAGGGCTGCGTCCTCGCGGTAGCGGTGGTAGCTGTCGCAGGCCACGTCCCCGGTGTCGCCGTTCAGGATCTTGCCCGGCGTGTGGGCGAAGGTGTCCCAGACCGAGGCCCCCTTCCCCTCGGCGGACGGCGCCCCTTCGACCTGGTAGGCGGCGGTGGCCGCGCCCCACAGGAAGTCGGGGGGAAAGGCGGCGGGCGACGCGGCGGCGTCGCTCGGCCCGGAGGCGGCGGCCCACGACCCCGGCGTCGTCGCAAGGGCCGCGGCGCCCGCAAGCTGCAGAACCTGACGTCTGTCCATCGCATCGCTCCCCGCACGCGGCGACAGGCGCTGGCCGGCTGGACCATCGCGCATATCTTGACGTTAGCGTCACTTCCAATTCCCTCGATCGACGCCACACGCTGGCAGCGCTGTCAAGGAGGCTGGGCGACGGCTTGCAAGATTGTCGGCCGGCCGCATGATTGCGGTTGACAGCGCTGCCATTCCGCTGTTCCGTCCTTGGGCCCAAGGGCGTTTTCGCCCGAGAGTCAAGAATGCCGGCAATCGCCGGACGGCCGGTTCCCCACGGATCGGCCGTGATGGAAACGCCAAGGGGGAAGTCATGACCGTTCACGGACGCCATCCGCTGCGCCTCGCGCTGCTCGCCGCAAGCTCGGCCGCCGCCCTGGTCGGCGCGTCCCCTGCGCTCGCCCAGACCGGGAGTCGGACGGGCGACCAGCGCCCCACGACCTCCCAGGACCAGCCGGGCCCCGCCGGCCCCCCGTCGGCCGCGCAGAGCCCTTCGGCGACGAACGCCGTCGAACCTCCTGCAACGGGCAAGGCCGCCACCGCTGACGGCGGCCCGGCGGCGGTGAGCGAGGTGGTGGTGACCGGCTTCCGCGCGGCGCTGCAGAGCGCCCTGAACGCCAAGCGCCTGTCCGACCTGCCGATCGAATCGGTGGCGCCGGAAGACATCGGCAAGTTCCCCGACCAGAACGTCGCCGAGTCGCTGCAGCGCCTGCCCGGCGTGCAGATCGACCGCTCGCAGGGCAAGGGCACCGCCGTCCTGATCGACGGCCTGCGCCAGAACCTGACGACGCTGAACGGCGACATCTTCCTGACCGGCAAGGAGTTCTACGTCTCGGGCGAAGGCGCGGGCGGCGGCGCGGGCGGCAACGCCCAGTACAACTCGCTGGAAGGCATTCCGAGCGAAGAGATCGGCGGCATCGACGTCTACAAGAACCCCAAGGCCTCGATCACCGAAGGCGGCCTCGGCGGCACCATCGACCTGAAGACGCGCGACCCCCTCGCCCAGCCCTACGGCTTCAGCTTCGGCGGCAACATCCGCGGCGTGCACGCCGAGGGCACGGGCAGCGAGGGCACCAGCCACTACACGCCCGACGGCACGCTGGTGCTGTCCTACAAGGTGAGCGACCGCCTGGCCTTCACCGGCAGCGTCTCCTACGACGAGGAGGACACGCACACGAAGGAATACCAGCAGGCCAACCGCAACCAGTGGCTGATCACCAACTCCGCCACGCCGCCTTACACCGGCCCACTGACGCCCGCCGGGCTGACGACGCTGCCGAACAACCAGTACTACATCGACCCTCAGCTCGGTTACTTCAGCGACATCTACGACCACCGCAAGACGCTGGGGGCCTCGGCAAGCGTGGCGTTCAAGGTCACGGACTCGATCACCACGCGGGTGAACTACTTCCACAGCCACGAGGACGAGGACAGCACGACCTACTCGGACAAGGTCTGGTTCAATGGCCAGGGCTCGTCCCCCGGCGTGCTGCTGCCCGGCATCGACCCGACGCAGCCCTACAGCATCGACGGGTCGGGCGTGGTGGGGAACGGCGTGTTCAACGCCAACGGCGCCGAGACGCAGACGCTCTACCAGGTCAACAGCTCCGACGCGAACAACGTGCAGTGGATCACGACATACGAGAACGGCGGCCCGCTGCACGGCAAGGTCGACCTGTCGTGGGCGCGCGCCACGTCGGACTTTGCGGCCTCCGCGGCCGACGTGGAGCACGGCCTCTATCTGACAAGCGCCAACGTGGCGACGTCGCCCGCGGCCCCCGGCTGCAACAACGGCGCCTCCACCTGCGCCCCCCCGGCGCCAGGCAGCCACGGCTACACCTTCAGCTACAGCAACGGCGGCACCTCAGGACTTCCCAGCGTCAGCTACCTGGCTCCCTATACCGACATCCTGAACAACCCCGCGTACACGACCTTCAAGTCGAACTGGGCCTACGCCAACCTGACCGACCAGGAGCAGTACGCGATCAAGCTGGACGGGTCCTACGACGCGCCGTTCCTGAAGGATCTGGGCGCGGTGTTCTCGGCCGGCTTCCGCTACGGCGACCGCAAAGTGCAGCAGACGTTCGGGCGCTACCTGATCAACGGCATGGGCGACGGCAATGTGGGAGACCCGAACGGCGGGCCCTTCGTCTACTACTCCGACCCCGGCTACGGCACGCCGAACATCCCCTACTCCACCGCGACCTCCAACCCGGGCCTGGCGCACGTGGTGAAGAACTTCGGCGTGGGGAACATCCTCGTGAAGGATCCCGCGACCATGCGCGATCCGGCCACCTTCGAAGAACAGGTGTGGGCGGGCGCGGGCGTGCCCAACACCACCGAACAGCTGTTCACCGATCAGCTCAGCTCCTTCAAGGTGCACGAGCGGACCACGGCCGGCTACATCATGGGCGATATCGGCAACCGCGACAGCCGCTTCCACCTGAACTTCGGCCTGCGCCTGGTTCAGACCGACCTTCGGATCGGCAACGGGCAGACGGCGACCAGCCCGACCTACTATGGCACCGCGCCCTGGAACGGCGTCGACTCCAACGTCGTGCCGGTGACGACCGGGCGCAGCTACACCGACGTGCTCCCCTCGTTCAACTTCACCCTGGACATGACCGACAGCCAGCTCCTTCGCGTCAGCGCCGCACGGGTGGTCTCGCCGCAGGACCTGTTCTCGCTGGGCCTCGGCAACTCGTTCAACTTCACCCGGCAGACCGATGCGCGGGTGAACGTCAACACGGGGCTGAAGGACGGCTTCGCCTTCGCCGGCGGCTCGTCCGGCAACGCGCAGCTCGATCCCTACCGCGCCACGCAGGGCCTGATCTCGTACGAGAACTACTTCACCAAGGGAGGCCTGATCAGCGTCTCCGGCTTCTGGAAGCAGATCGACAACTTCGTCGAGACGCAGAACATCGCGACCCTGGTGAAGGACGACTTCGGCGGCACCACCTCCAACGTCACCGAGCCGGTCAACGCCGGGGCGGGTCACGTCTACGGCGTGGAGCTGGGGGCGCAGTACGTCTTCACCGACCGCTTCTCGCCCTACCTGCAGGGCTTCGGCCTGGCCGGGAACTACACCTACTCCAACTCGCAGTCGGAGCAAGGCACGTCGTTCTCCAGCAAGTCGCAGATCCCGGGCGTGGCGGAGAACTCGGTCACGGGCACGCTGTACTACGAGCGTTTCGGCTTCTCGGGCCGGCTGTCGTACTCGTGGCGCGACAAGGCGGTGAACGACTCGCTGGTGGGCGCGACCTTCGCCTTCCCCGACCAGAACGGCGTCAGCAAGATCTACCAGGTGTACTCCGCGCCCTACGGCCAACTCGACGGCCAGCTGGGCTACGACTTCAACGCCCACGTGGGCGTCACCTTCCAGGTGCAGAACATCACCGACGAGGCGCAGCACACCTACCTGCAGTTCCCCAACCAGCCGTTCACCTACGACACCAGCGGGCGGCGCTTCTTCCTGGGGATCAAGTTCAAGGGCTAGCGCCTGCGGCCGCCCGCGCTAGGCTGACCGCATGACCCAGGACCGCCGCCTGCGCCGCATCGCCGTTCTGGGCGGCGGGACGGCGGGCTGGGTCGCCGCCAGCATCCTGGCGCGGGCGCTGCCCAACGCCGGCTGCACGATCACCGTCGTGGAGTCCGCCGACATCGGTACGGTCGGCGTCGGCGAAGCGACGATCCCGCCCTTCGTCGACCTGCTCCAGTTTCTGGGGATCGACGAGGCCGACTTCGTCCGCCACACCCAGGCCACCTACAAGCTCGGCATCCGCTTCGACGGCTGGCGGCGAGAGGGCGAGAGCTACTGGCACCCCTTCGGGACGCTGGGCGCGCCGATCAACCGGCGGCCCTTCTTCCACGCCTGGCACAAGGCGCGATCGGAAGGGGTGAACCTCGACCTGGCCGACTACAGCCCCTGCACCCGGCTGGGTGAGCGCGGGCTGGTGCTGGGCGGCAAGGCGGCGGCGGACGCGGGCGTGCGCCACGCCCTGCACTTCGACGCGGCGCTCGTGGCCAAATACCTCGCCGCCTACGCGCAGGCGCTGGGGGTGACGCGGCTGGAGCGTACGGTCGAGGGCGCGACCCTGGACGAGAACGGGCGCCTGGACGCCCTGGTGGTCGAGGGCGGCGAGCGGATCGAGGCTGACCTCTTCATCGACGCCTCGGGCTTCCGCGCGCTCCTGATCGGCCAGACGCTGGGCGTTCCCTGGGTGGACTGGAGCGGCCTCCTACCCTGCGACCGCGCGGTCGCGGCGCCGACCGCGGCGAAGACCGGCCGGGCGCCCTTCACCCGGGCCACGGCGCGCGGCGCGGGCTGGCGCTGGCGCATCCCGCTGCAGCACCGGACCGGCAACGGCTACGTCTACTGCAGCGGCGCGACGTCGGACGAGGCGGCGCTCGACGACTTCTTGGCCGGCGTAGACGGGCCGCCCCTGGCCGCTCCCCGGGTCCTGCGCTTCCAGGCGGGGCGCCGCGAGGTGTTCTGGAAGGCCAACTGCGTCGCGATCGGGCTGGCGTCGGGCTTCCTGGAGCCGCTGGAGTCCACCAGCATCCACCTGGCGATCAGCGGCGTCCTCAACCTCCTGGAGCACTTCCCCGACCGCGACTTCAATCCGGCGCTGACGGCCGCCTACAACGCCGGCCTGGTCGAGGAGGTCGAGCGCGTGCGCGACTTCATCGTTCTGCACTACGTCCTGACCGAGCGGGACGACACGGCCTTCTGGCGCCAGGTCCGCGCCGCGCCCCTGCCCGATACGCTACAGGCGCGGCTCGACCTCTACCGCGCCACGGGACGCGTGCGGCCGCGGCCGGGCGAGCTCTTCAGCGACCTCAGCTGGTTCTATGTGCTGGAGGGGATGGGGGTGCGTCCGGCCTCATACGACCCGCTGATGGACGTGGTTCCCTCATCCCGGCTCGCGGCCATGTTGGGCGAGATCGGCCGCGACGTGGCGCTCGCCTGCCGCGACGCGCAGCCGCACGACGCGGCGCTGCCCCTCGTGCGGCATTGACCTTCGTGCGCGACGCCGGGAAAGCGGAGCCATGAAGAGCGCCACCATCTACGATGTCGCGCGGGAGTCGGGCTTCTCCATCAAGACCGTCTCGCGGGTAATGAACCGCGATCCGGCGGTGACGGCGGCCACGCGCGGACGCGTCGAGGCGGCGGCGGAGACGCTGGGCTACCGCCCCAACCTGTCCGCGCGTTCCCTGGCGGGCGCCCGCTCTTTCGTGATCGCCGCCTTCGTGGACGCCGACCTCACCATCGACCACTGGCGCACGGGCCGCGCGACCGATTACGTCTCGCGGCTGCAGCTGGGAGCCGTGCTGGAGTGCCGGGCGGCCGGCTACCACTTCACCCTCGAGCTCATCGACCACGATCCCGCGCGGCTGAAGCGCGAGGCGCGGGACGTGCTGCAGGCGCTGAAGCCCGACGGCGTGCTGCTGACGCCGCCGAGCTGCGACGATCCGGAGATGCTCGAACTCCTTGATGGGGCCGGGGTGCGCTTCGCCCGCCTGGGATCGGACTCGCCGCTGCGGGGCGGCGTCCAGCTGCACCTCGGGGACCGCGAGGGCGGCGCCAGCGTCACGCGCCACCTCATCGCGCTGGGCCACCGGCGGATCGGCCTGATCGCCGGCCCGCCTCGACACGCCTCCAGCCTGGAACGTCTGGAGGGCTTCAGACAGACCATGCACGCGCACGGGCTGGAGGCGCCCGCCCGGTGGGTGCGGGTTGGCGATTTCACCTTCCGGTCGGGGGTCGCGCAAATGAAGGCGCTGCTGGACGCGCCGGAGCGACCGACGGCGGTGTTCGCCTGCAGCGACGAGATGGCGCTCGGCTGCCTCGCCGCCCTGGCGGAAGCGGGGCTGGAGTGTCCGGGCGACGTCTCGGTCGCCGGCTTCGACGACAGCGCCGGCGCCCTCTTCGGCCGGCCCGAACTCACCAGCCTGCGGCAGCCGCTGGTCGAAATGGCCTCGGAGGGCGTGCGCCGGCTGATCGACCCCAACGCCTACCGGGTCGGCCCCGCCGGGGAGGACCACGCCTGCGTGCTGGTGCCCCGCGCCTCCACCGCGGCGCCGCGCTCCTGACGGGGGTGCGCGTTCAGTCCCGCGCGTAGGCCGCGGCGCGACCGTCGACCATGCGCCAGGTCCCGCGGCCGGCGGCCTTGGCGTCGTAGAGCGCGGTGTCGGCCAGCTTGTAGAGCTCAACGGCCGAGACCGCGTCGGCGGGATGCAGGGCGACGCCGAGGCTCAGGCCCGTGTGCATGGCGCGGCCCTGGAAGAAGACCGGCTCCTCCAGCGCCCGCAGCAGCCGCTCGCACAGGGCGCAGATCTCTTCGGGCGCGTGGACGTCCTGCACCAGGAGCGCGAACTCGTCGCCGCCCAGGCGGCACACGCTGTCGCGCGCCCGCACGGTGCTCGCCAGCCGCGCCGCCACCTGGGTCAGGAGCTCGTCTCCGGCGTCGTGGCCCAGACTGTCGTTGATGCTCTTGAAGCGGTCCAGGTCGCCCACGATCAGCGCGAACGGCTGGGCGGAGCCCGGCCGCATCAGCCCCGCCAGAAGTTCCTGGAACATCCTCCGGTTGGCGAGCCCCGTCAGCGGATCGAAATAGGCGAGGCGTTCGAGCTCGGCCTGGCTGCAGCGCAGCTCGGCGGTCCGCCGCTCGACCAGGGACTCCAGGTGCGCCTGACGCTGCTTCTGCGCGCGGCTGCGCAGCGCCAGCGCCCCGGCGCCCACGCCCAGCGCGATCAGGCACAGCCCCGCCCGGAACGCCCAGCTCTGCGTCAACGAGGGGTGCGCGACCACGGCGATGGCGTAAGGCGCGCCGGCGAGGACGCCCTGGCGGTCCGTGGCCCGCACCTGCAGGGTGTAGGAGCCCGGCGGCAGATGGTTGAACTCCGCCGTGCGGCGGTTGGCGGCCACCCGCGTCCAGGCGTTGTCCAGGCCCTTGAGCCTATAGGCGAAGGCGACGCGGTCGGCGGCGGCCATGTCAGGGGTGGCGAAGCTGACGGTGAGGCGGCCCACGCCCGGCTGGATGTCGACCCGTCGCGCCATCGGGCTGACGGCCTGGTCGCCGACCCGGACGTCCGTCACCATCACCGCGGGCGGCGGCGGCCGGGCGGGGAAGTTCGGCTCGACGAAGGTCAGCCCCCCCACGCCCGCGAACACCAGCTGCCCGTCGGCAAGCCGGTCGGCGCCGTCGGCCCAGTTGTTGGCGAAGGCCACGCCCTCGGCTTCGGAGAGCCGGCGCATGGCGAAGGTGTCCGGATCGATGCGGGCGATCCCCTTGTCCGTGCTGGTCCAGATCGCGCCGTCGTCGGCCTCCAGCAGGCCGTCGATGTTGGCGTTGGGCAGGCCTTCGGACACGCCGAAATGTCGGATGCGCGCGGCCGCGCCATCGGGGTCGGAGATCAGGAACAGGCCGCCGATCGTCCCCGCCCACAGGCGCCCTCGCCGGTCGGCGCGCAGCGTCGTGACATACTGGGTGTCGAGCCCGCCGCCCCGCACCTGACGCGCGGCGTGCGTGCGGGGATCGTAGCGGTAGAGGCCGTGGAAGCCGCCCACCCAGACGGCGCCGCCCGCCGTCCGCGCCAGGGCGTTCACCGACTGGCCCGGCCCGTTCGGAAGGCTGGGGATCGGGGCGATCGCGCCGGAGCCCGAGACGTCCATCCGGCCCAAGCCTTCGGTGTCGCCCACATAGAGGTCGCCGGCGTCCACGAGCAGGCGACGCACCGGAGCCGACGACAACCGGCGGCGGAGCGCGCCGTCGGGGCCCAGCTCGAACAGCCCGTTGCTGGCGCCCGCGAGCAGCCGCCCGTCCGGCGTGAACGCCATCGAGGTGACGGACCGGGGGGCGGGGATCCCACCCTTCGCCGCGATCGCGCCCACCTGACCGTTGCGTGGGTCGAGCTTCTGCAGCGGGGCGTTCAGCTGGCCGAGCCACAGCACGCCGTCGGGCCCCGCGCGGACTGCCGAAGGCGTCGAGTGGGCGTCGCCGGCGCGCGAGGCGAAGGCCGAACTCAGGCCGTACGCCTGCCGTCGATCCAGGTCGGCGAAGCTCATCGCGGCGTCGCTTCCCGCCCACAGGAGGCCGGTCGGGTCGATGTAGATCGCCGTGACGTTGTCCTGCGGCAGGCTGGAGCTGCGCATGGCGTCGTGGCGGACGGTGTGCACGGCGAAGGTCGCGGTGTCGATCGCGTAGAGGCCTTCGGTGCCGCCGATCCAGATGCGGCCGTTGCGCGGGGTCGAGGGCGCGCTTAGCGCCAGCGACGCGTCGCCCGGCGCCTGGAGCTTGCGGACCGGCCGTCCGGCTTCGTCGAGCACCGCGACCACGCCGTCGCGCTCGACCACCCAGACGCGGCGCGCCTCGTCCAGGGTCAGGCCGACGATGGGCGACGCTCCGCCGTGCAGGGCCGGATCGACCGCCGTCCATCGGCCGTCCACGTCTCTCCGCTGGAGCTGGCCTCCCCGGCTGGCCCACAACACGCCGGAGGGCGACGCCGCGAGGTGCTCGACGCCCCGCGCAAGCCAGCCGCCCCGGTCCAGCTGGACCGTGGAGGACGGCCGCGCCACGTGGGCGAGCCCAAGGCTGGAGGCGACCCAGAGGCCGCCGTCGGACGCGTCGGCGATGTCCCCGATGGCCCCATGGTCGAGCGGAGCGGGGCCTGAGGCGCGCACGAAGGCGTCGCGGTCCGCGTCGTAGCGGACCAGCCCGCGGCTGTGCAGCCCGACCCACAGGTCGCCGGCCTTGTCGGTGTGCAGGCTGGAGACCGACGGCTCCGGCAGGACCGCCCCCTTGCCCTCGGCGCCGTAGGTCTTGAACTCGGCGCCGTCCCAGCGCGCGAGACCTTCGAGGTAGCCGACCCAGATGAAGCCTCGTCCGTCGCGGGTGATGGCGTGGGGGATGCCGATCGGCGCGTCGTCGACGTCGCGGAACAGGGCGTGGAAGAAGGGGTCGCTGTACGCGCGCCAGCCGGCCGCAGGCGGCGCCGGCCGCACATCCGCCGCCGCCGAGACGGCGAACGGCGCCACGAGCGCGAGCGCGAGCGCACAGAGCCTCAGCCGGTATCGCTTCGACGCGGTGGTCGCTCTCATGGACGCCAAGCATGCGCCACGCGGCTTTACATCCGCTGAACGCGGCTGGGCGGCCTCGCGCGGCTAGGGAGCGGAGCCCCGGCGGACTATATCCGTCCTTCCGTCCTGAGCCGCGAGCCCGTCATGTCCACCGCCGCCGACCCCATCGTCATCGCCGCTTACGCCCGCACGCCCATGGGCGCGTTCCAGGGCTCTCTGACCGGGGTGAAGGCCACGGCGCTCGGCTCGGCGGCGGTGAAGGCGGCGCTCGAGCGGGCGGGCGTCGACGGCGGCGAGGTCGAGCAGATCGTGATGGGCTGCGTGCTGCCCGCAGGCCTCGGCCAAGCGCCGGCGCGGCAGGCCGCGATCGGAGCCGGGCTGCCGCTCCACGTCGAGGCCTCGACGGTCAACAAGATGTGCGGCTCCGGCATGCAGGCCGCGATCATGGCGCACGACGCCCTCGCCGCCGGAACCGCCGACGTGATCGTCGCGGGCGGCATGGAGAGCATGACCGGCGCGCCGTACCTGATGGGCAAGCATCGTGGCGGCGCCCGCATCGGCCACGACGTGATCAGCGACAGCATGTACCTGGACGGGCTGGAGGACGCCTACACCCCCGGCAAGCTGATGGGCGCCTTCGCCGAGGACAGCGCCCGGACCTACCAGTTCACCCGCGAGGCGCAGGACGCCTACGCCGTCGAGAGCCTGACCCGCGCCAAGCGCGCCCAGGACTCCGGCGCCTTCGACCGCGAGATCACCCCCGTGGCGGTGGCCACCCGCAAAGGAACCGAGATCGTCTCGAGGGACGAGCAGCCCCTGAAGGCCGACCCGGCCAAGATCCCCACCCTCAAGCCCGCATTCTCCAAGGACGGAACGATCACCGCAGCCAACGCCAGCTCGATCAGCGACGGCGCCGCCGCCCTGGTGATGACCCGGGACTCGGTGGCCAAGCTCCTGGGCCTGCCGGTCGTGGCCCGGGTCGTGGCCCACGCCGCCCATGCGCACGAGCCCGGCCTGTTCACCACCGCCCCCGTCCCCGCCATGAAGAAGGTGCTGGCCAGGGCCGGCTGGTCGGTCGCCGACGTCGACCTGTGGGAGATCAACGAGGCCTTCGCGGTGGTGCCGATGATCGCGATGCAGGAGCTCGGGCTCGACCACGCCAAGGTCAACGTCAACGGCGGCGCCTGCGCGCTCGGCCACCCGATCGGCGCCTCGGGCGCGCGGGTGCTGTGCACGCTGCTCTCGGCGCTCGAGGCCCATGGGCTGAAAAAGGGCGTCGCGTCGCTGTGCATCGGCGGTGGCGAGGCGGTCGCCATGGCCGTGGAAAGGGCCTGACTCGCCGCCATTGCGCCCTATTGGTGCAATCCCAGCGCGTGGCGCCTAACGGCGCGGCGCCCCTGGGGTTTATCGGTATTTACACCTACGCCGCGCTGGACCGGCCGTGCCGCCGGAGGTGTGATGAGGACGTCGCCTTCGGGCGTTTCCTCCCTGTCGAACTGGCCACGCCTTAGCAGGCGTGGCCTCTTTCGTTTCAGCGTGCGAGCTCGGCCCGTATGGCGGGGATTAGGACGGGCGTCGCAGGTCGGTAGGCCGGAGCCGCGCGCGGCGCGAGGCGTTGCGCGTTTCGACAGCGTGGCCGCGCAAGCAGGATCCTCCATGGCCGGAGTCGTCGACAATACCGCCGAGGCGCGGTTCGAGCTGGAGGAGCAGGGCCTGCTCGCGTTCGCCGACTACCGCCGCGACGGCGACCGCCTGGTCGTCACCCACGTGGAGTCCGACCCCGCCCTGCGCGGTTCCGGGACCGCGGGCCGCCTGATGGAGGGCGTCGTCCGCGCGGCCGAGGCGGAGGGGCTTCGGATCGTGCCCTTGTGCGGCTATGCGGCCGCCTGGCTGCGCCGGCGGAGCGGGCGGGCGAGCTAGGCGCGGAAGTCCAGCGTGGCCCGCACGCCCTTGTGCGCGCCGTCGAACTCCACGCGGGAGTTCAGGCTCGCGGCCATGGCGGCGATGACCTTGCGGCCCAGTCCCGTCCCCTTCGGCGCGGAGCCGGACACGAAACCCTCCCCGTCGTCCTCGACCGTCAGGCGCAGCTGGTCGGGCTGGGACGGACGCAGCGCAATGCGGATTTCGCCCGCCTCTTCGGGCGCATAGGCGTACTTGTACGCGTTGGTCACGAGTTCGGTCACGACCACGCCCAGCGACACCGCCTTGTCGGTGGCCAGCTCCACCGGCCCGGCGTCGAGCCGGATCGGGCGCCCGGCCTTCACCTGCGGCAGCGACTGCTCGAGCTCGGCCACGAGCCCGCGCAGGTACTCGCTCATGTCGACGCGTTCGACATCCTCCGAGGTGTAGAGCCGCCGGTGGATCTGCATGATGGCGTTGATGCGCGCCTGGGTGTCGCGCAGGGCCTCGCGCGAGGCTTCGTCCTTCACCGCGCCGGCCTGCATGTGCACCAGCGAGGCGACGAGCTGCAGGCTGTTGGCGACGCGGTGGTTCACTTCGCGGAGCAGCACGGACTGGCGCTCCACGATCGACTCCAGGCGCGCGTTTGCGGCCACCAGCGCCTGCTCGGCGGCGTCGCGTGCGCGGCGCAGGCGGACCTGTGCGAGCGCCTGGGCCACCGCGTTGTTCAACAGGTCCATGAAGTCTTCGGACCCGGTCTTCACCACATAGTCGGCCGCGCCCGCCTTCAGGGCGGCGACGGCGATGCGGCTCTCGTCGGATCCGGTGACGTAGACGACGGGCGGGCAATCGGGGCCTGCGCCCAGCTGCTCGAGGGTCGTCAGACCGTCCTGGCCCGGCATGTAGTGGTCCATGGCGACGACGTCGAACGCCTGCGCCCGGGCCATGGCGACGCCGGACGCACCGTCGTTGGCCGTCGACACGTCGAAGCCGCGCCGCCCCAGGGCGCGCGTCACCAGCCGGCACAGCCCCGTGTCGTCGTCGATGTAGAGCAGCCGCGGCGCGGCGCCGTCGGCCATGCTCAGGTCTCGATCTCCGGCACCTGGATCACCGAGAGGAACAGGCCGAGCTGCCGGATCGCGTCCGCGAAGCTCTCGTAGTTCACCGGCTTGGTGATGTAGACGTTGCAACCCAGGTCGTAGCAGCGCTGGATCTCGACCTTGTCGTCGGTGGTGGTGAGCACCACGACCGGCGTACGCTTGAGCCGCGGCTCGGACTTGATCTTGGCCAGGATGTCGGTGCCGCTCATGTCCGGCAGGTTCAGGTCGAGCAGCACCAGCGCCGGGCCGTTCATGGCCGGGCCGGAATTGTCGTTGAAGATGTAGTGGATGGCCGAGCCGCCGTCGGTGAAGTGACGAATCTCGTTGGAGATGCCTGCGCGGCGGATATTGCGCTCGATCAGGCGCGCGTGGCCTTCGTCGTCCTCGACCATGACGATGGTCACGGGCTGGTGTTCGGTCATGCAGGGCCCTCTCCCGGCGCGGGCTGACGCGGGAGCGACACACGGAAGGTCGCCCCCTGATCGAGCTCGGAAACGCAGCTGATCACACCGCCCATGCGATAGACCAGCGCGCGCACATGCGCCAGTCCGATGCCCTCACCGGGCTGGTCCTGCGCGCCCGAGCGGCGGAACAGGTCGAAGATGCGCTCGTGGTCCTTGGGGTCCACGCCGCGCCCGTTGTCCTCGACCTCGATCAGCACGCGGCCGCCGGCGTTGCGGCCGCGCACGACCACCCGGCCGGGACGCCCCGGCTTCAGGTATTTCACGCCGTTCTCGACCAGGTTGGAGAGCACCTGTTCGACCATGACGCGATCCGCGACGATCTCCGGAATGCCCGGCTCCACGGCGATGACGGCGTCGCGGGCTTCGGCGAGTTGGTAGAGGGTTGCGGCCACGCCCTGCGCCAGGGCGTCCATGTCGAGACGTTCCAGCGTCAGGTTGCGCCGACCCTCGCGCGACAGCTTCAGGATGGCGTTGATGAGCCGGTCCATCTTCTGGGTGGACTTGCGGATGAAGCCGATCGCCTCCGGGAGCTCCTCCTCCACCACCTGCCGCGCGTCACGAGAGACGAGTTCGGGATCGGCGGCGTCGGCGGCCTCGATCAGCTTGCGCAGGGGGGGCGCGGCCGCCTCCAGCTCGCTGGTGAAGCCCATGATGTTGACGAGGGGCGAGCGCAGGTCGTGACTGACGATGTAGGCGAAGCGCTGGATCTCGTCGTTGGCGCGGGTCAGGTCGACGGTGCGTTCCTTCACCGCCTCCTCCAACCCCGAGTTCATCCGCTGCAGCGCCTGCTGCGCGCGCTGCAGCTCGTCGGAGTAGCGCCGGACCAGCGCGACGGACCCGCCCGCCACCGCCGCCAGGAGCGCGGTGGTCGCCAGGATCACGCCGAGAAGCGCGGTGGTGCTGCGCTGCTGGGCGGCCACGCGGTCGCCGAGGAGCCGGCGCTCTTCATCGCTCATGGTGGCGAACAGCTGGCGCATCCTTTCGGTGACGTGGTGGTCCTGCCCGACGAGGAAGTTCAGCCGCGCCTTCTCAAGGCTGCCCTCGTGGGCCAGCTCGATGGTGTCGCGCATCTGCGCCATCTTCTGTGCGAGCAGGCCCCGGAGCTGGGCGGCGAGGGCCTGCTGCTTGGCGTTGTCGATCGTGAAGGCGGCGAAGTCGTCCACCGCGGCCGGCAGAGCGCGGCGCGTGTCCTGGTAGGTGGACCAGTAGTTGGGACGGGGCGTGATCATATAGCCGCGCCGGGCGGTCTCCAGCCGCTCCGCCAGGGTGGCGAGCACGGCGATCTTGGTCTGCGCCTCGTAGGTGTGCTGCACCCAGACCGCGTGCCCCCGCTCGCGCTGGTAGAGGAAGACCGCCGCCGCCGCGAGCACCAGGAGCGCGAACAGGCCGGTGGTCAGGGCCGCCCCGATGTTGCGGCGGAAGCTGCGCTCGCCGCGCGCCAGGGCCTCCTGCGAAGCCATCTCGCTGGCGAAGTCGCGCATGGCGGCTGTGGGTCAGCCGCCGCGGACGGCGGGCGTCAGGTCGCAGACCGACAGGTCCGCCCCGCGCTCGGTCCGCGCCGTCTCGATCTGCGCCTTGAAGGCCGCGCTGGCGGGGTCCAGCCGCTGGATCTTCGGGCGCTCGGCCGGCGGCATGTCGCTGGCCAGGCGGACCTTCACCATCCGGTCCTGCGGCTGCTCGACGGGCTCGCCCACCTTGACCGCGCGCACCACGTCCTGCCCGACCAGCACGCGGCCGAAGGCGGTGTAGCGCTTCTCCAACGCGGGGTAGGTGTCGCGCATGAAGAAGAACTGGCTGTTGGCGCTGTCGGGCGTGTTCTC
>CAZZZR010000011.1:16512-19973 GCA_964658605.1 uncultured Caulobacter sp.
GTGGCGGGGGCCGCCAGGGGCGACAGCTCGGCGACGATGCGTCCCTTGTTGGTGTCGACCACCAGCAGGTTGTCTGGATCGGGCGTAACCCAGCCCTCCGTAGGCGTCGCCGTGGCCTGAGCGGGAGGCGGAACGGCCTTCCGGGCCTGGGCGGCCGCCGGAAGGAAGAGCAGGGCGAAGCAGGGGGCGGCCAGACACGCGGCCGCGACGGCGGGCTTCATCGGGCGAGCTTCTCCTTCAGGCGCACGGCGACGCCGGGGGTCACGAATGGCGAGACGTCGCCGCCCAGCGCGGCGATCTCCTTCACCAGCCGCGAGGCGATCGCCTGGTGGCGCGGGTCGGCCATCAGGAAGACGGTCTCGATCTCGCGGTTCAGCTGCTGGTTCATGGCCGTCATCTGGAACTCGTACTCGAAGTCGGCGACCGCACGCAGGCCGCGCACGATCACCTGCGCCCCGCATTCCTCGGCGAAATGCATCAGAAGGCCCGAGAAGGGGCGCACCACGATCTCGGACTGCCCCTCGAGGCCCCGCGTCTGCTCGACGACGAGCGCCACGCGCTCCTCGCTGGAGAACATCGGCCCCTTGCCCGCGTTCATCGCGACGCCGACGACCAGCCGGTCCACCAGCTTCACGGCGCGTCCGATGATGTCGAGGTGGCCGTTGGTGATGGGATCGAAGGTGCCGGGATAGAGGCCGACGCGCGTCATGGTGGGGCCGGTCTCCGTCGCAGGCGGCGCGACCATGACATCCGCAAGGGCGCCGCGTCCACCGGGCGGACGCAGCGCGGCGCGCAGATGCCGAGGCGCGCTCGATCGACGGCTCGCGCCTCAGTGGCGCCCTTCCGGGATCAGGCGGGGCCGACCATGGCCTCGACCGCGTCGAGCCGCTTGTTCAGGAGCTCGCGGTCCCAGTCGCGCAGCTCGCCGCCGTTGCGCTTGCGGCGGACCAGCTCCTCGCTCTTGATCGCGCTCAGCGCCGAGGCGGCCTTGCCATGGCCGCCCGCCTTGGCGGAGAGCGCCGCGATGCGGGCGTCGATGTCACGGAAGGCGGCGCCGTAGGCCGTGCCCGTATAGCCGGTGTCGGCATGGGTGTCGGGACGCGAGTCGCCGGGGTTGGCGACGGGCTGCGAGGCGACCACACCCGGCGCGCCCGGGATGGCGGCCGAGGGCGGCGGCATGCCGGCCGGGTCCTGCGGCGGCGGGGGAGCCATGTCCTGGGCGCAGGCGAAGCCGGCGCCGGCCAGGGCGAAGACGGAAGCGAGGGCGGCGAGGCGGATCATGGGCGTCTCCGGTGAGGTCCAGCTTGGCCGTGAACGCACGAGGCGCGCACGGGATGCGGACACCTTAGCCATGCGACCGCACGCCACGCCCGCCTGAGCCTTACATCGCGGTCAGAGCTTCTCCGTCAGCCGGATCGCCAGACGGCATCCGGCCCGGACGACGCCGGAGAGCAGGGCGTAGCCCGGAGCGTCGCGCGCGCCCTCCGCCACCGCATGGTCGCGGTGAGCCAGTTCGTCGTCGCGGAATCGCGAGAGCTCGGCGACCAGCGCGGGTTCGCGGGCCGCCGCCTCTTCGATCTGCTCGGCGTAGTGCGCCTCGATAACGCTCTCCACCGCCTCGGTGCAGGCGTGGGCCGCCTTCTCGCCCAGGAGCGCGGTGCCGGCGCCGAGCGCGAAGCCCGCCGCCCGCCACAGGGGCGCGAGCGCGGTGGGCCGCACGTTCCGCTCGGTCAGGATGCGGTCGAAGGCGTCGAGGTGGACCTGCTCGTGGCCCTCGTGTTCGGCCATGTCGGCGGCCATCCGCTCGCCGCCGCAGGCGCGGGAGAAGACCGCCGCCTGCCCCCGGTAGATGTGCACCGCACCCAGCTCGCCCGCATGATCGACGCGCAGCATCTCCGACAGCCGGTGCTTCCAGGCGTCACGGCCGAGGGTCAGGGTCTGGGGAGCGGTCACAGCGTCGTCCTCCGGCGAAGAACCAGGAAGCTCGTCAGGGAGAGGGCGGCGGAGGCCAGGGCGTTCCAGCCCGAGAGGGATATTCCCGCGATCCGCAACGCCGCCTCGTCACAGCGGACCATGTGCTGCTTCACGTCCAGCGAGGCCAGCACGCTCGCCGCGCTGACCGCCCCCCGCGCGGAGCCCGTGCAGGCGGTGGGCCCCGGCCACCACTTCCACTCCACGCCCGCGTGATAGGCGGCCAGGACGGCGCCGACCGCGAAGGCCACGCCCACGGCCACGACGCCCATAGGGATCGCCGCCCGACGCACCCGCCCGATCGCCAGCGCCGCCAGCGCGACGCCCAACGCCGTCCAGTAGACCTCGCGCTGGCGCAGGCACAGCTCGCACGGCAGGTAGCCGCCGAAGCTCTCCAGCGCGTGGACGAGGGCCAGGGCCGCCACCGCGACCGCGACCGTCGCGACGAGCCACAGGGTTTGGCGGCGAAGGTCCATGGCTGCGGATATAGCGGCGGCTCAGCCGATGTGCAGCAGCTTGAGCGCGACGAGCCCCAGGACCGCCAGCACGACGACGGCGATGACGATCGGGACGAGGTGGCGCTCGACCGCGGCCTTCACCCGCGGGTGCTGCAGCAGCGCCGCCTCCAGGAAGAAGCGGCCGCCCCGCGTGATCGCCGCCGCCAGCACGAACAGGCCGAGGTCGAAGCGGGCCAGCCCGGCCGCGATCGTCACCAGCTTGAACGGGATCGGGGTCAGCCCCTTGGCCAGGATCACCACGAACCCGTTGTGGGCGAACCAGTCCCGGTAGACGGCCAGCCCCTCGGCGTGGCCGAACGCCTTGAGGATGGCGAGGCCCAGCGGCGTCAGCCACAGCCCGATCGCGTAGCCGAGCAGCCCGCCCAGCACCGAGGCCAGGGAGCAGACGAAGGCGTAGAGCCACGCCCGCCCCGGCCGCGCCAGCACCATCGGCGCCAGCAGGATGTCGGGCGGGACCGGGAAGAAGGAGGCCTCGGCGAAGGCCGTGGCGGCGAGCGCCGGCAGCGCCCAGCGCGTGGCGGAGAGCGCGATCACGCGGTCGTACAGCTGGCGCAGCAAGGGCGTCTCCAGGGGGCGTGCGCCTCGCTACACGGTTCGTCCGCCGGAAGGGAGCGGTTGCGACGCGCCGGCTTCTCGCCGATGTGTCCGCGATGAGCGATCCCGACCTTGCCGCCATGGCGCACGACGAGCTGGAACGGGCGTGCTCGCTCTCGTGGCGCGAGCTCTCGAAGGTCACGCCCTGGGGCGACACCTTCGAGGGGATCAGTCCGGCGGGCCGCGAGGTGCAGGTCGAGCGCAACTACCTGTGGGCGGCGGCGCCCGGCGGCGACGTGCTGTGCGAGGTGCGCGTCTACGTGAACGCCGCGCTCTACGACGCGGGCGAGCAGGCGAGCCGGACGGTGGTGAGGCCGTAACGCGTTCAGGTTCCTCTCCCCTTCCACGGGGGAGGTGGCCCGGAGCGGAGCGAGGGGA